>CAIJOE010000177.1 GCA_903822245.1 uncultured Actinomycetes bacterium | reverse complement strand
GAAGAAAGTGGTTATTTAAAGACAACTCGTGGTGGTGCATCGGCGCAGCTACTTAATACCCAAGATATTTTGTTACACCCTCGTGCGGCGGATCAAACACTCGCGAAAACTCAGATTGGCCAATATGCGGCGTCGCTGATTGAAAGAGGAGAAGTTATCTTCGTTGGACCAGGTTCAACAACTGCAGTATTTGCACAATTTCTCCCGAGCAACTTTGATCTCACTGTGATTACACCTTCACTCGCTCATGCTTCCCTGCTCTCTTCACGAGGAATTGAAGTGATTAGTACTGGTGGAGTAGTAAGGGATCACCTGGCGCAAACCGGAGTAATCGCACAAGAGACTATTCATCGCTACATCGCTACACGAACAATCATTGGTGTTGGTGGAGTCTCAAAGAAGGGTGGACTTACAGAGTTTGTTGAATCTGTGGCAGATGTCAGCCGTTCTATGATTGAACGTTGCGAAGAAGTGATCGTCCTTGTCGACCCTTCCAAGAGCGGGGTCACTGCCAATTACCGAGTTGCAGGCCTTGATGTGGTGGATGAATTTGTTACATCCAGCGAAGGTGTTGATTCCTTGAAGCGCCAGGTGGGCGCTGAGGCGACCATTCTGACCCCAAACGGGTAACATTTCATCACATTTTTTGTGTTAGATTTTGTCCCTATCGGGAGGAAGTCAGCGTATGGCTATCGAACTAACGTCAATTTTTAAGGCTCAAAAGCCTATTATCGGAATGGTTCACCTGCCAGCTTCGCCCGGCCAACCTCAATTTAAGAGCAAGCCTGACTTGGTTCAATTTATTAACGCAGTCAAAGCCGATGTCAAAGCGCTCCAAGATGGCGGGGTCGATGGCCTTCTCTTCTGTAATGAGAGCGACCTGCCTTACACCACCCGCGTAAATTCAGAAGTAGGAGCTTGGACAACCTTCATGATTGGGGCCGTACACGATCAGCTCAAACTTCCGTATGGGGTCAATCTCTTATGGGATCCGATTGCTTCTATCGAAGCTGCATCTGCATCGGGCGCAGCCTTTGTTCGCGAAGTTATGTGTGGATCATTTGCGAGCGAGATGGGGTTGCTTGCTCCAGACCCTGCACTTGTAGCGCAGACAAGAACACGGTTGAAGGCAGAACATATAGCGCTCTTTACAAATATCGTTCCAGAATTTGCATCAGCACTAGAAGGGCGCACAGTTCAACAACGAGCAAAAGCTGCTGAATATTTTGGATTCGATGCAATTCTAATTTCTGGACCAGTTGCGGGAGTTCCATTTAGTAATGAAGATCTCCTGGCAGCAAAAGAGACAGCAAAGAATATTCCTGTCTTTGCAAATACTGGAGTAAATGCAAAGACGATTGGCGAGACTCTCAAAATCGCTGACGGTGTGATTGCGGGTAGCAGTATGAAGGTAGATGGTAAGACTTTTAACCCTGTAGACCCAAAGCGAGTTATTGAACTCGTTGAAGCTGCAAATAAATCTCGTTAGGAGATATACATGGCAAAGGTAAGTTTCATCGGTCTTGGAATTATGGGATCGGGAATGGTTTCCAATCTTGTTAAGGCTGGCCACGATGTAACAGTGTGGAACCGTTCAGCAAGCAAGTATGGCGAAATCGAAAAGGTTGGAGCTAAAACAGTCTCAGACCCAACTGAATTACTTCCTGGTGCTGATTTTCTTATGTACTGCCTTGCCGATGATGCAGCAGTCGATGCCATCTTCTTAAAGGGCCCCTCACTCGCCTCCAAAGTCGAGAAGGGAACTATCGTGATTGATCTCTCGACAATAGACCCTGAAACCAGTGCTGCAGAGCGAAAAATCTATGAAGACCGAGGAATTGCCTTCTTAGATGCACCCGTTTTTGGAACAAAAGGTGAGGCTCGAGATGGCGGACTTTGGATAGTAATTGGTGGGGCTAAAGATGTCTTTAACCAATCTCTGCCAGTGTTAGAACCCATCAGCGAAACACTTCACTTTATGGGTGAAGGCGGTAACGGAACGAAGATGAAGCTAGTTGGGAATCTCCTTGTCGCCTCACAAATTGTCTCGATAGGCGAGGCGCTATCTCTTGCAAAGAAGGCAGGGTTGAACCTCACAACAGTTCTTGAAGTTGCAGCTGTTGCCGATTTTAAGACTCCGATTTACGCCGGTGTCGGTGCAGGAGTCATCAAGGGAGATTACGAAGTGAATTTTCCTCTTAAGCTAATGTTAAAAGATGCTAAGTTGATTCAAGCATTCGCAAATCGCCTAGATTCTCCAGTATCAATTGCAATAACTACTGAAGAGCTAGCTAAAGAAGGTGTTGATGCGGGTATGGGTGAACTAAATGCCTCCGCAATTGTGAAAGTGATTTCTAACCGAGCTGGAGTTGATCTAAGTGAATAAGCGTCTTGAAGGAATGTTTAATAGTAAGTCTGGAAAGTGCATTAATATCGCGCTAGATCTTGGCGTATTTGGAGATAGATCATTTTCAAAAGGAATTGAAGATTTATCTAAGGCACTCCCTGAAATTGTTAAAGGTAAGCCAGACGCCATTCAGCTAAATCCTGGCGGGTTGAAGATCTATAACTCACTCAACTTGGATTCTGATATCGCAATTGCACTTCGCTTGGATGTCACAAATGTGTATGAAGCTCGCGATATCGAATACCCGTGGGATACGGCAAATGTCGCAACGCTACGAGATGCCTTTGCCAAGAATGTAAATGTTGTTGTTCTTAATCTGCTTAACCTTGATGAGAACTCTCGTCTGCAAGAACAGTGCATTCAAAATATTCAATTAATTGGTGCTAAGTGCCGCGAAGAGAATATTCCTCTCATGATTGAACCGCTCGTGATGACTGCAAAACCAGGTGCAGGTTCAGCCTCCGTGGGCGATGTAGAAAAAATCGCTGCACTTGTCCGCCAGGCCGTTGAATTAGGAGCAGATTTAATCAAAGTTGATCCAACAAATCCCATGAGCGATTTTGGTCAGATAGTAGAAATCGCGTCAGGCATTCCGGTTCTAGTCCGCGGTGGTGGCTCTGTTCCAGCACGCGAACTTCTTGAACGCACACGTACTGCCATTGATACTGGTGCATCTGGTGTTGTGTATGGCAGAAATATTGTTCAGCACCCAACCCCAGCAAAATTTATCCAAGCCATACGTGCAATTGTGCATAAAGATGCAACTGTCGATGACGCCATGCTTGTCCTAGAGAAGAAGTGATGAAATGGCACAAATGATGAAGGCGGCAGCAATAGCCGGAGTAAAAAAGATTGAGATTGTCGATGTTCCTATGCCTGAAATTGGACCTCGCGATGTTCTCTTAAAAATTAAATCTGCTGGACTGTGCACTTGGGAACAACGCATTTACACGGGTCAAGCGAAGGCAGATTACCCACTTCTCGGTGGCCATGAG
>CAIJOE010000176.1 GCA_903822245.1 uncultured Actinomycetes bacterium | reverse complement strand
TTATTCGCACTCACTCGTATTTCCACGAGTAAATTTTCTAGGTACTGCCCAACCGACTGAGAGCGGACGACCGGGTTCGAACCGGCGACCTGAACCTTGGCAAGGTTCCGCGCTACCAACTGCGCTACGTCCGCATTCTTGGATCCGAACTTGCTTTGAGCCAGTCGTTGCCAAGGGGGTAAATCTAGCGCACGAGGTTAATTTGCGCCAAAGCGTGCAAAACGCAGTTCAAATATCGTTGCAACTACTAGCGTTCTGCATATGGAGAACTTGCAGGAGGGCAGTGAAGCCTGGTTTTGGATGGGCGGAATCCTTGCCACTGGACTTGTCGAGATTACCGATGATCCTAAGAAATTATCTGATGGTGGTTTTTGGGTTGTTTCTACAACCTTTGAGGGGCAAAACACTTTTGCGAAATTCGATCGAGTAGAGCGCAATCGAGACTTTCCTATTACGCAACAATGGCAAGGACTTGAAAGTACGTGGAAAAGCTCAATAGATCGCGATGGGTATATGGAGTTTGTTGAACAGATTAGAAGTCAAATAGAGATAGGCGAGGTTTATCAAGTAAACGCCTGTCGTATTTTGAGTGCAGAATTCTCGGGAGCAAGTTTGGCACCCCTTTTTGCTCGAATCCTTGAATTAAATCCAGCACCACAAGCTTGTTATCTAAAATTACCCGGTCTGGAAATAGCTTCGGCTTCACCCGAACTTTTTCTAGAAAGAGAAGGCAACCTCATTAAATGCAGCCCGATCAAGGGCACGCGGCGAATCTCTGCAGGGAATAATACTTTTGATTCCAAAGATGAGAGCGAAAACATTATGATCGTTGATTTAATGCGAAACGATTTTGGTCGAATTTGTGAGAGCGTTGAAGTGGGCGCCCTATTGCGGCAGGAAATACATCCTGGCCTAGAGCACTTGGTTTCGGATGTGTTTGGAAGATTGAAACCCGACATCGATTGGAAGGATATCTTTTCTCAAATTCTTCCAGCAGGCTCGATAAGCGGAACCCCAAAAATTTCAGCACTTAAAGTAATTAAGGCAAACGAGCCGACTTTGCGAGGACCATATTGTGGGTCACTTGGTTGGGTTGAAGGCGAGCGGGCTAATCTAAGTGTTGCCATAAGACTTTTCTGGCGAGATGGCGGGTTATTGAAATTTGGTAGCGGCGCGGGAATTACTTGGTCAAGTAGCGCAGAGGCGGAATGGGATGAGACAGAACTAAAGGCGGACAAATTGATCTCTTTAGCAGGAGGATTAAGAGAAGATTCTTGGCCCTATGGTCGTGGAATTTTTGAAACTCTTAGAGTGGAAGATGGTGAAGTGTTGCTTTTGGCAGAGCACCTAGAGCGGGCTCGCAAAAGTGCGAAAGATCTCGGTATATCAATTCCTAGTGATGAAGTTATTAAGAATGCTATTGGTTGGGTGAAGCGAGTCCGGTTGGGCAGACTCCGACTCCATTTTGGACACACTTTTACACTTTCCTTAATTCCCTATGTTGAGCAAAAAGGTTTGGCAAAGGTGGTAACGCACCGTTTAGATTTGGCATTAGATCAAACGGCTCATAAAGCATTTCCATATACAAGAAATTTGGAACTCTTGGCTGATGTGCGAGGACGTGGGTTTGATGAAGTGCTAATCATCAATTCACATAATGAATTAGCAGAAGGAGCAGTCTCTAACTTTGTTTTTCGAATTGACGATCTTTGGATAACACCACCGCTTAGTGCTGGAGTACTACCGGGAATTATTCGACAAAAGATGCTTGAGGCGGGCTTGGCTATTGAAGGCAATGTGTCAGCTGATGATCTTCGTCAAGTAACTCACGCCTTCTCATTATCTAGTCTGCGGCTGGCACAACCAGTTGAAAGCATCGATGGAGTCGTTTTAGCGCAGGATGAATTATCAAAGGTTTGGGCCGTTAAATTGCGACAATTCTTAGTCACGAATTCGGTAGGCTAGAGCCATGTCGCAGATCAAAGTAACGGTTGATGGAGTTATTAGCTCCATAGAATCAGATGCGCGCCCAACAAATCTTTTCTCCGAGACCTCTGAAGTTGTTGTTTGCAAGGTTAATGGTGAGTTAAAGGACCTATGGACCGAACTAAGTGAGGGCGATGTAGTTGAGTCTGTGAGTATCGAATCACCAGAAGGCCTGGCTGTTTTGCGTCATTCAACTGCTCATGTTTTGGCCCAAGCCGTGCAAGAAGTATTCGTGGATACCAAACTTGGTATTGGTCCACCAGTTACAGATGGTTTCTATTACGACTTTGATCCCGAGAAAGCCTTCACCCCGGAAGATCTTGAAAAGCTTGAATCAGCAATGCGTAAGATCATAAAGTCTGGCCAACGTTTTCGCCGTCGCGTTGTTAGCGAATCAGAGGCACTAGCGGAATTAAAGAGCGAGCCTTATAAGTGTGAATTAATAGGTCTTAAGAGTGGTTCTAGCGACGATGGATCAAATGTAGAAGTTGGCGGAGCGGAATTAACTATTTACGACAATTTAGGTCGGGACGGACAACCCCTTTGGAGTGATCTTTGCCGAGGTCCTCATCTACCTTCTACTAAACATATTCCAGCATTTAAGCTGATGCGCACAGCTGCTGCTTATTGGCGAGGTTCAGAGAAGAACCCAATGCTTCAAAGAATTTATGGAACTGCTTGGCCAAGTCAAGAGAAGTTGGATGAGTATCTAAATCTTTTAATCGAAGCCGAAAAGCGCGATCACCGCCGG
>CAIJOE010000175.1 GCA_903822245.1 uncultured Actinomycetes bacterium | reverse complement strand
AGTGCTTTCTCGCCTTGAATTTGAGTGATGATTCCTGCGCGCTGATTGGCAATTTCAGCAGGTGTGACTTCAATCTTTAGTTTCTTTGCAATATCGTCAAATAGAACTGAGATGATATGAAAACGAACTGCATTGGTATTTAACTCAATCCCAGTAGTCAGGGTCATTCCGCGGGTGTCTACCTTTGTGCGCTCAGCAAGAATGTCATGAACGGTACTCTCAACTGTTGTGTTGGGGATTTCAGTCTTACCAATGATTGCGGCAGAATTTACTTGTCCGCAAGCAGTTAGTAGAAGTGTTAATCCGGCTACTGCAACAGCAAGAATCTTCTTCACTTTATCCCCATTCACATTAAGACTTTCTAAATCTTAGGTAAGTCTGCTTTTCTAACCGGCGCGATGATCGAGTTTAGAACTTCGGTGGCCCACGACAGAGCTGAAGTATCCCCTATATCCGCCCCACCAATCCAATTGGGAGCGCTGGCCCGCGCAACTAGCACCGTGGCCACCGTGCCTTTGACCAAAGATCCGGGGTAAATTCGATTTAGTCGCATCACAGCCGAGTCTGGCAAGTTCAGTGGTGATAAACGCAAGAACTTTCCTTGCAGCACCACTTCAGTAAGTCCAAAACTCTTCGCCATTGTTCGCAAGGCTGCCACTGCCATCAAATTCTCTGCAGGTTCTGGCAGTGGTCCAAAACGATCAAGTAACTCTTCGCGAATTGAATTTAGGTCATCGCTATTTTGAGCATCAGCCATCCTGCGATAAATATCAAGACGTAATCTTTCTGAAGCCAGATACTGCGTTGGAATATGAGCGGTAATTGGAAGTTCAACCTTACATTCTTTAAATTTTTGATCATCTTCACTCTGTGGGACAAAGCCGGTCTTATATTCTTCAACTGCTTCACCAACCATGCGCATATAAAGATCAAAACCAACTTCGGCAATATGACCGGATTGTTCACCACCCAAAAGATTTCCAGCACCACGGATCTCTAAGTCTTTTAAAGCAACTTGCATGCCAGAACCTAGGTCAGTATTTGTTGCGATCGTAGTGAGGCGATCATGAGCAATTTCAGTTAATGGCTTATCTGGTGAATAGAGGAAATAGGCATATGCCCGCTCTCGAGAGCGACCAACTCGCCCTCTAAGTTGATGGAGCTGAGATAGTCCAAAAGTCTCTGCCCGATCGACAATTAAAGTGTTGGCATTTGGAATATCAATTCCGCTTTCAATAATTGTGGTGCAGACCAAGATATCGAATTCTCGCTCCCAAAATGCCAAAATTACATCCTCTAGTTCGCGCTCATTCATCTGGCCATGGGCGATACGAATCTTTGCTTCGGGAACTAATTTCTTTAGTCGTTCAACCACGCCATCAATACTTTCAACCCGATTGTGAATGAAGAAAATCTGACCATCTCTAAGTAGTTCGCGGTGGATCGCAGCCGTGACTTGTTTATCATCATATGGACCAACATAGGTAAGAACCGGGTGTCGCTCTTCTGGTGGCGTTGTTATGTTAGACATCTCACGAATACCAGTAATCGCCATCTCTAGAGTTCGCGGGATAGGCGTGGCAGACATCGAGAGCACATCCACATTAGTTCTAGTCTTTTTTAACTCTTCTTTATGTTCAACACCAAATCGCTGCTCTTCATCGATTATTACTAAACCAAGGTCTTTAAATTCCACATCTTTTGATAACAGCCGGTGAGTTCCGATTACAACATCATATGAGCCATTTTTTAGTCCTCCTAGAATTTCACGCCCCTCTTTAGGGGTATTAAATCTAGATAAACCACCCACTTTAATTGGAAAGCCAACATAACGATTTTCAAAAGTAGCTAAGTGCTGTTGAACTAAAAGTGTGGTTGGGACTAATACAGCTACTTGCTTGCCATCTTGCACCGCTTTAAATGCGGCGCGAATTGCAATCTCCGTCTTGCCATAGCCAACATCGCCACACACCACCCGATCCATCGGATGTGACTTCTCCATATCGCGCTTCACTTCTTCAATTGTGGCAAGTTGATCGGTTGTTTCGATATACGGAAAGGCTGCTTCTAATTCGCGTTGCCAAGGTGTGTCAGGTGAGAAGGCATAACCCGGCGAGCTCATCCGCGCGGCATAGAGTTGAATTAACTGTGCAGCTATTTGCTTAACAGCCTTACGTGCTCGACGTTTGGTATTAGCCCAATCAGAACCACCAATTCGGTTTACTGAAGGAGCCTCTCCTCCGACATATCTAGTAATTTGTTCCAAGGTATCTGTGGGAACAAAGAGTCGGTCAGCTGGTTGACCGCGCTTAGATGCAGCATATTCGATAACTAAATATTCTCTAGAAACATTAGCCACGCTTCGCTGAACTAATTCAATATATTTGCCAACGCCATGTTGTTCATGCACTACATAATCTCCTGGCTTTAATTCAAGTGGATCAATTGCCTTCTTGCGCCTAGAAGGCATTCGGGCTTGATCTTTACTAGAACTACGCTGACCAGAGATATCACGCTCGGTAATTAGAACTATCTTTTCGGCTTCATTAATAAAACCATGATCAATTGCGCTAGTAGTTAAATAAACAGCATCTCTAGTTAGGGTCGATGAAACTTCAGAAATCTTACGCTCTGGGATCTCGGCCTCACGCAATAGGACTTGGTAGCGCTCTAGAATTCCAGCACCATTTGCAGTGAAGATAATTTGAAAGCCTTGGCTAAGCCAATTTTGTAGGTCAGCAATTGCTGCCTCAACTTTGCCGGAATATATTGGAATTGGCGCGAAATCACTTAAATCATCGCCACTATCTAGATCACTTGCATATGGATTTAGCGACCAAAGATTTTGCGATTTAGCTGATGCCACTTCAACTATTTCATCGAGCGTGTAATAACCGCCGTTGCTAATCTCACCTGAAAGATCAATTGGCGACTCACCACCGAGGGCAGCGTTAGACCAAGAGGCTTCTAAAAACTCTTTATTAGTTGCCACTAAGTCCGTTGACCTTGATTTGATTCTTGGCTGATCAATTAGCGCAATTTGAAAACCTTTAGGTAAGAACTCTAATAATGATTTTAAATCTGGCTTTAATAAAGCTGCTAGGGATTCCATTCCCTCAACGCTGATACCTTCATGAATCTTTCCTGCTATTTCGGCTAACTGTGGAAACTGCGCGGCTAAGTTATTTGCCTTAGCTTTAACACCGTCATCTATTAATAACTCTCGCCCCGGATAGATCTTCACCGTGCCAATGACTGGTGCGATGGTTCTCTGATCGGCCACCGTAAAATACTTAAGAACTTCAATCTCATCACCAAAGAAGTCAACGCGAATTGGATGTTCGCCATCGCTGGCAAAAAGATCAAGGATGCCACCGCGCACTGCAAAGTCACCACGCTTTTCCACCAGATCAGTTCGGTTAAAACCAAAGTATGAAAGTCTGGTAGTTAGTTCGTGCATTGATATTGATTTACCAAGTTCTATTTCAATTATTGTTTCTTCAAGTAAGTCACCCACTATCGGTTGAAGTAATCCGCGGATTGAAGTCACAACGACTCTGGGAGCTTTATCTGAGTTAATTTCGTGCAAAGCTTTTATCCGCTTTGCCACGGTGTCACTCTTAGGACTTAAACGCTCGTGAGGTAATGTTTCCCAAGCAGGGAAATTAACAACCACTTGGCCTAGATATGAAATCAATTCATCACTTAATTCATCAGCAAGTCTGGTTGATGAGGTGACAACCAATAATGGCCCTGCGCTACTTGCTGCGGCAAGAACTAGCCCACGAATTGAATTAATTGCGATGATCTCATCACCATCGGCCGGCTGTGGAATTGGAAGGTTTGGCAAGGCGCGAAGTAGAGACATCGCCACTCCCTTCACTAGAGCCTGGTTAGATAACGCCGAAAACCCCACATCCAAAATGGACGGGGGTGCTTAAATACTTAGGCTTAATTCTAGTGCGTGAAAATGTGTGATCGGCACCGCCGAATACCTGCAATTATTAGCCAGTGAGCAAACAAGCATCAGCAACTAGCGATCCAGCAAGCGTCGAGGCGCTAATGCCGGCAGATGATGCGGGCCTGCGAAGTGATGTTCGTCGGTTAGGTGAATTGCTAGGACAGTCACTTGTTCGCCAAGAAGGTGATGAACTTCTAAACCTAGTTGAAGCAGTTCGTAAAGCCGTTCGCGAAGGCGGCGGAGAAGAGATTCTAAAAGCCCTTACCGTGGATCAAAGCGTGGACTTGGTGCGCGCATTTAGTAACTACTTCAATTTAGCAAATATTGCTGAGCAAGTGCACCGGGCAAGAGTTCTCTCTGCCCAGCGCAATGCCGGCGGATCCTGGTTAACACGCGCTGTAGATCGAATTATTGAAGTTCAAAAAGAAACCAAAGAATTTACTGATGCTGATATCCAAGAGTGGATCAATAACTTCTCGGTGCGTCCGGTATTTACGGCCCATCCAACAGAGGCGGCCAGGCGTTCAGTCTTAAGCAAAATGAATTCAATCGCCGACCTACTCGATCAACCTGCATCTCAAACTCGTGATCGCCGACTTTCAGAGATGGTAGATCTGCTTTGGCAGACCGATGAACTTCGCTTGGGACAACCTGAACCACTTGATGAAGCGACCAATGCTCTTTTCTATTTAGATGATCTTTTCCGAATGACAATTCCAGAAGTATTAGACGATTTTGCTCGGGAATTAGAACGTGTGAACGTAACGGTTTCACCAACAGCTCGGCCACTTAGTTTTGGAACTTGGATTGGTGGTGACCGGGATGGAAACCCAAACATCACACCTGAGGTTACAAAGTCTGCAATTACTCTTCAGGTTGGTCACTTCATTCGCGCCATGGCTGGATCATTAGATGAGTTACGCCAAGCACTTTCAGTCTCATCACGAATTGCAGGTGCTTCTAAGGAACTTACTGATTCAGTTGCCGCTGATCTAAAGAGCTTGCCAGAAATCGAAGAGCGTTTTCGTCGCCAAAATATCGAAGAGCCGTATCGCTTAAAGGCCACTGCAATTCGACATCGCTTAGTTCAAACTCAGCGTCGCCACGCTGCCGGAGAACCACATGTGCCAGGCCGAGATTACAAAAACACAGCGCAATTACTTGCCGACTTAAATTTAATGAGGGAATCTCTTTTGGCTCATCGCGGCGAACTAATTGCCCATGGACTTTTAGAACGAATAATTCGCACGGTTTCAAGCTTTGGTATCACTCATGCCACGATGGATATCCGAGAGCATTCAGATGCCCACCACTATGCACTAGAACAAATTGTATCTGTTGGCCGGGAAAAGATTGATGAGCGTGCAGCAAAGACCTTAAATACCTTTGTTGCAATCAAAGAACTAATCGAGAAGTTTGGTCCAGAAGTTATCGAGACCTACATCATTTCGATGACCAAATCACATAAAGATGTTTTAGCCGCCGTTGAACTTGGAAAGATCGCTGGGCTTCACACAATGATTGGCTATGCCCCACTGCTAGAAACTGTTGCTGAACTTCAAGGGGCTGACACAATTTTAGATAACTTACTCTCGGTCCCGGAGTATCGTGAGTTAGTAAAGGTTCGCGGGGATGTTCAAGAAGTAATGCTTGGATATTCAGATTCAAATAAAGATGCTGGAATTGCCACATCACAATGGGAAATCCATAAAGCCCAGCGCAAATTGCGTGACATCGCTATAAAGCATGGCGTTACTTTGCGTTTATTCCACGGTCGCGGTGGTTCTGTTGGTCGCGGTGGCGGCCCTACTTATGATGCTTTAATTGCTTTGCCATGGGGATCTATTGATGGTCAGATAAAGATGACCGAACAAGGTGAAGTAATTAGTGACAAGTACGCTCTGCCATCTTTAGCAAGAGAAAATGTTGAACTCTCACTTGCTGCCGCTTTGGAGGCAACTGTTCTAAACCGTGCACCGCGCCAAACTCCAGAAGAACTTGCTAAGTGGAGTGCTGGAATGGACAGCATTAGTGAAAGCGCATTTAAGGCTTATCGGGCACTAGTTGATCACCCAGATCTTCCAGCATATTTCTATGCTTCAACTCCGGTTGAACAATTAGGAAATCTTTTCTTAGGTTCACGCCCATCAAGGCGTCCTGATGCAACTGCCGGCCTTGGTTCACTTAGAGCTATTCCATGGGTATTTGGTTGGACCCAATCTCGACAAATTGTTCCTGGGTGGTTTGGTGTTGGCTCCGGACTTAAAGCAGCACGTGAATCTGGTCAAAGTGAAGTCCTAAAGCAGATGCTTACCGATTGGCACTTCTTTCGCACCTTCATTTCAAATGTCGAAATGACCCTTGCTAAGACAGATCTAGTTATGGCCCGTAAGTATGTGAAAACCTTAGTTGACCCAAGTCTGCACCATTTCCTTGACACTATTGAAGAAGAATTTGAACTAACAAAGGCTGAAATTCTTTTACTTACTTCCAAAAAAGAACTACTTGGCGATCAACCGATCTTGGCAAGAACTTTGCAAATTCGAGATGCATATCTCTCGCCGTTGCATTTACTGCAAGTTACTTTGCTAAATAAAGTAAGAAATGAAGGAAATGTTGATCCCCTTATTAGCCGAGCACTACTTTTAACTATAAATGGTGTTGCTGCTGGCCTTCGTAATACTGGCTGATTTAACCCTTAGTGAAACTCTAATTGGGTAGCTTCGAGCCCTTTTTCAATTAGCTTCTCAACTGCTTCTGCGCCCTTAGAAATAAAATCTTCTAGTTCTTTCTTCTCATTAGAAGAAAAAGGCTTTAATACGTAATCCCCTGGATCTTGTGGTCCATCAGGGCGGCCAATGCCCATTCGAACCCGGAAATAATTTGGTCCTGCAAAATGCTGGGTGATTGATTTCAAACCATTATGACCGGCATCCCCGCCACCTTGCTTTAGCTTGATTTCACCAAAGGCAATATCTAGCTCATCGTGAATAACTATCAAGTTTGCTGGCGTCACTTTATAAAAGTCAGCAAGTGCTTTAGTTGGCGCACCGCTTTCATTCATAAAGCCATTTGATTTAGCAAGCACTACCGGATGGCCAGCTACTCGAATATCTGCAATGGTCGTCTTTGATTTGTGAGCGGAAAACTTCGTACTAATGGCCAGATAGTTAATAACCATCTGGCCAATATTGTGACGAGTATTTGAGTATTGATCGCCAGGATTACCTAGTCCTAGGACTAACCAGCGATCATCGCTCATATTAAATTACTTGAATTAACTTATTCTTTTGCAGCTTCAGCAGCAGGCGCAGCTGCATCAGCAGCACCTTCAACAGGAGCAGCAGCAGGAGCCTCTTCAACAATAGTTGAGCGCTCAGACAAGTGAACAACAGTCATTGATGCATCAGAAACTAGAGTGATGCCAGCAGGCAGTGTTACATCGCCAGCAACCTTTGAGCTTCCAGCAAGCATTCCTTCAACATCCAATTCAAGGAATGATGGAATCGATGTTGCTTCTGCTTCAACTTCAATTGTGTTGTGAACGTGCTCAAGAATTCCATCAACATCGTGCTTACCGACAGTGTGGACAGGAACTTCAACTTTAACGCGCTCTCCGCGGTTAACGATTACCAAGTCAATGTGGGAAAGAATTCCAGTTAGTGGATTACGAGTAACTGACTTTGGAAGTGTTAGTTGAGTCTTTCCTTCAACAACAACGTCAAGAAGAACGTTTGCACTCTTTAGAGCAACACCTAGGTCGCGTAGTGGAAGTGCAACGTGCTTTGGCGCTTCACCGTGGCCGTAGATAACCGCAGGAACCATGCCAGCGCGACGATCGCGACGTGATGCACCCTTACCGAATTCGGTACGAGTAGTACCTGTGATTGTAATTTCAGCCATTTCATTCTCCTTCTATAAAAAACGAATGTAACCGTCCGAGGAGAAAATACTGCCGTCGATTACGGATTATTAATCCCTCGCCGGAACGAGTCGCAATCATAACTTTGGCGAGGTTAAAAGGGCAAATCCTCGCTTAAAACCTACTTTGTAAAGAGGACTGTCTCCAGGATCCGGTCAATTAGATAGACCCACTTTTCTTCGTCCATGTGCACTGAGGTGATGTCATCGACAACTTTGCCCATTGTGTAAGCCTGGACTAAGACGCCAATAGTTCTTGGGTCAAAAGCTGGATCACCAAAACCGCGTTCAACTGATTCTCGAAATAAATCTGCCAGAGCTTGGGTTAGTCGCTCTTGCTCGACCCCAAGTTTCTTGCTCATCCGCTCATTATTAGCTGCAATTGCCAAAATTCGCACCCGATTAAATCTTGTTTCCTTCATCTTAGAAGATTGGGTGTCTCGAGTTACTTGTTTTATGCCTTCAATTAATTGCTCTTTGGTTTTAGCATTTTTAATTACTTGAGAAAGAGCTTGGACTGACACATCAACATATTTGCCAAAGCGATACACAAGAGCCGATTCCATTAGGTCTGGAAAATCGTTGTAGTGGTGGTAAAGCGAACCTTTTGAAACGCCAGAATTTTCTAAGACTTGATCACTGTTGATCTGATCTGGCTGATTTGTATCAAGCATGTCTACGACAGTTTGAAGAAGTGCCCGCTTAGTGGGATGAAGGAGTTGCACTAGCCTAACCCCCGATTCTTAACTGTGACCGTCGAAGAGGCTGGTTACCGAGCCATCTTCAAATACTTCCTTGATTGCGCGGGCAAGTAGCGGGGCAATTGAAAGGACTGTTAAATTCTCAAATCGGGCATCTTCTGGGATTGGCAAAGTATCGGTTACGACTACTTCACTCACATTTGAAGCCTTTAGGCGTTCGATTGCTGGACCAGAGAAAACCGCATGTGTTGCTGCAATTATTACTTCTTTTGCACCTTCTAAATAAAGCGCGTCTACTGCTTTGGTAATGGTTCCAGCAGTATCAATCATGTCATCTATAACTACGCAGGTTTGGCCCTTAACATCGCCAACTACCTTGCCGGTAACAGATTCATTAGGAATGCGTGGGTCTCGCATCTTGTGAATAAATGCAATTGGGCAACCACCAAGCAGATCTGACCAGCGCTCCGCTACACGAACTCGACCAGAGTCTGGTGAAACAATTGTTAAACGTGAGCGATCAACTTTTGATCCAACATAATTTGTTAGTAGTGGCAGTGCGAATAGGTGATCTACTGGGCCATCAAAGAAGCCTTGAATTTGTGAGGTGTGAAGATCAACCACCATTAGGCGATCCGCTCCAGCAGCCTTGAATAGGTCAGCCATCAATCTTGCAGAGATTGGCTCACGTCCGCGGTGCTTCTTATCTTGGCGGGCATAACCATAAAACGGAGCAACAACTGTTATTCGCTTTGCTGAGGCACGCTTTAGTGCGTCAACCATAATTAATTGCTCCATGATTTGCTTATTTACAGGAGCTGCGTGAGATTGAATTACGAAGGCATCACTTCCGCGAACACTCTCTTCGAATCGAACAAATATTTCACCATTTGCAAAGTCATATGCAGAGGTTGGCGTGATTGGGATGCCAAGTTCAGCAGCGACGCCTTCGGCTAACTCTGGATAACCGCGACCGGTAAAGATGCGCAGTTTCTTTTCAGAAGTAAGGCGAAGTTCGCTCATTTTCTTAGCTCCCTTTTTCTTCCGTAGCTCCAGCTTTTGCTGCAGCTTGCGCGGATCTTGTGCCGGACCGCTTTCTAAGTACCCACCCAAGAATATTGCGTTGCTTGGCTCTTGCAACACCAATCGCTCCAGCCGGAACATTTTCGGTGATGATTGAGCCTGCCGCCGTATAAGCACCGTCCCCAACTGTGACTGGGGCAACTAACATCGTGTCACTTCCGATCCGCACTTCATTGCCAATCTCGGTGCGGTGCTTTTCTACGCCGTCATAATTTACGAAAACTGTGGCTGCGCCAATATTTGTACCAGTGCCGATTGTTGCATCGCCAACATATGAAAGGTGAGGGATTTTGGAGCCTTCGCCAACTGTTGAATTTTTAATTTCAACATAAGCACCTGCCTTTGAGTTAGCAGCAAGCTTTGTTCCCGCACGTAAGAATGTAAAAGGTCCAACCGTTGATTCTGCGCCTATTTCACAGTCAGTGCAATTAGATTCAATTACCGATGCACCTTTAGCAACTATTACATTATTTAATGAAGTTCTCGGACCAATAATCGCGCCAGACTCAATACTAGTTTTTCCAAATAATGCGCTTCCTGGATAAATAGTCACATCGTTTGCAATCTTCACGCCAAAATCAATCCAGGTTGTGGTTGGATCAATAATGCTAACTCCGGCTCGCATATGTGAATCGTTAATCCGATCGCGCATAATTGCAGCGCATTCGGCTAATTGTGAGCGATCATTAATCCCTAAAGTTTCTGTGTAATCAAAGGAAAGGATTGCAGCAGCTTTTCCAGTTCCAGACTTTATATGCGCAATAACATCAGTTAGATAAAGCTCACCTTGGGAGTTATCATTTTTAAGTTTTGCCACACTTTCACGCAAGGCAGCAATATCAAATAGGTAAACCCCGGTATTGATTTCATCAATTTCTTTAATCTCATCAGGAGCATCGCGCTCCTCCACAATGGCCACAATCGAGCCAGTCTCATCTCTAACGATTCGGCCATAGCCTGATGGATCGGGGAGTTGGGAGGTAAGTACTGAAACTAAGTTCTTAGCTTCACTGTGTGCTACTAGGAACTCGGCCAATGTTTCACTACGAAGAAGTGGGGTATCACCGGCAAGAATTAGAACTGTTCCAGTTGCCTTTAAATCAGCAAGTGCTAATTGCACCGCGTGGCCAGTTCCATTTCTTTCTGACTGGAAGACAGTGGTTGCACTTGGCGAAATAGCCTTAATTTCTGGTTCAACTAGTTCACGGCCATGGCCAACAACTACTCGAACTTGCTTAGCCTTTAGCTCTGTTACTTGGTCTAGAACGTGGGCGATAATTGTTTTTCCAGCAATTGAATGCAAAACCTTTGGAGTTTGGGATTTCATCCGCGTGCCTTCGCCAGCTGCTAGCACTATCGCTACATCAAGCTGTGTATTCACGCTTTCGTTCCCGCCTCTCCTAGTTGATCTAGTAGTCGAGCCTAACGATTGGGACTTTCTCCCAGTGGCTCCGCCACCAGGTATCGATCCTGGACCCTGGGCTTCAAAGGCCCATGTGCTAGCCACTACACAATGGCGGAACCTGAATTATCCCCTACAAGTGCAGATACCACCAAATTATTCCGATTTAAAGGGTTGAAACGACTCTAGCCCCGTGGACTGGGCCGCTGGCTCTAACAACTCCAGAGACAACACCACTGGCACTAAGTGCCACAGTTAGATCTAATGATTTATCGTCATCTTCAACTAAAAATGCAACAGTTGGACCAGAACCAGAAACTATTCCACCAAGTGCGCCATAGTCTTTTCCAACATCTAAAACTAAACGAAGTGCTGGCCGAAGTGAACAAGCCGCAGCTTGCAAATCATTTGATAGTGCCTTTCCAAGTGCAATTGAATCACCAGCTCGAAGTGCTTGCATTAATTCATCGCCAACTTGCGGTTTAGAAATTGCTAATCCTTCACGCAAGCGATCGCATTCGTTATATACCGCTGGAGTTGAAAGTCCCTGACCAGCAAGTGCAAGTACCCAGTGATAAGTCCCTCTGGAAAGTGCCGGAGTTATTTGATCACCTCGCCCAGTACCAATTGCAATCCCGCCAGAGATAGAAAATGGGACGTCACTACCGAGTTGTGCTGCAATGATTTCTAACTCATCTCTAGAAAGTCCTAATTCAAATAGCGCATCGATCCCTACTAGAACTCCCGCGGCATCTGCGCTTCCGCCAGCCATTCCGCCAGCAACTGGAATCTCTTTCTTTAAATGAATTGCCACATCTTCACTTAGCCCATATTTAGTAACCATTAACTTTGCTGCTTTATAGGCCAAGTTTGATTCATCGGTTGGAACTCCAGCAGAAGTAGCACCAGAAACAGAAAGTGAGATACCCGAATTTGGCGGGCCATACTTCACAGTCACGTCATCAAATAACGAGATGGCTTGAAAAACTGTAGTTACTTCGTGATAACCATCAGGATCTAGCGGTCCAACGGCAAGTTGCAAGTTCACTTTGCCCGGAACTCGAACTACGACGCCGTTTGTGCTCACTTATTAAGCGTAGTAGCAATTTTGATGAAATCACCAAGTTCTAACGCTTCACCTCTGATAGTTGGGTCAATGCCAGCGCTGGCTATAACTTCACTTGCCGCGCCACTTCCCCCAAAAAGATCTGAAAGTGCACCACGCATCATCTTTCGGCGTTGGGCAAATGCGGCGTCAATTATCTGGAAAGTCTTCTTCCGCAGTTCCTCATCGCCAGCTGGTGCGTGTCTTACAAATCGCACTAACGATGAATCAACGTTCGGGACTGGCCAAAATATAGATCTACCAACTGTTCCAGCAGAGGACATATCAGCCCACCAGGTCGCCTTTACCGAAGGGCTGCCATAAGTTTTGCTATTTGGCTTTGCTACCAAGCGATCTGCAACTTCACTTTGCACCATGACAACTCCAGCGCGAAGAGTCGGAAATTTCTCCAAAAATCTGAGCAGCACTGGGACTGAAACGTTGTATGGCAAGTTTGCTACTAGAACAGTTGGTGCAATCGCCAGCTCACTAACATCCATTGCATCCTTGGTAACAACAGTTAATTTCTCAGAAGAAAAACCATGACGCTGGGCAGTAATAGGTAATTCGATTGCTAAGCGTTCATCAATCTCAACTGCAACCACATGTGATGCCACTTCAAGCATTGCTAAAGTTAGTGAACCAAGTCCTGGTCCAATTTCAAGTGCAACATCAGAACTATTAACTTCGGCTGCCTTAACAATTCGACGACAAGTATTGGCATCAACTACAAAGTTTTGCCCGAGTTTTTTAGTTGGCTTAACGCCGATACGTTCAGCTATTTCGCGGATCTCAGCCGCTCCAAGTAGACCGCTCATTTAAGAGAATGATCCAAAAATACGTTCAGCATTGGCTGAGATTGCTCCGCAAAGTTCGTCCAAATCTTCTCCACGCTCTTGGGCCATAAATCGCAAGATCGTTGGAATCTGGGCAGGAGTATTTAGCGCACCACGGTTGGGCATTGGTGAAAGAAAAGGTGAATCAGTTTCGACAAGGAGTTGATCTAATGGAACTAACTTCACAGCTTCTCGAAGCGCCGGTGCGTTCTTAAAAGTTAGAGTTCCAGCAAAAGAAAGGATGTAGCCCTTATCAATACATTCTCTAGCCATTTGGGCATCCCCTGAATAACAATGGAAGATTGTTAAATCCGGCGCACCTTCTTGCCTCAAAGTATCTAGCACCGCTTGATGGGCATCTCGATCATGAATAACAAGTGCTTTCTTTACCTTCTTAGCCAAGGCAATGTGGCGCTGGAAGGAATACTTCTGCTTATCTTGCAGCGCAGGCTCGGTTCTAAAAAAATCTAAACCTGTCTCCCCGATCGCACGAACTTTTGGATGCTGGGCAAGTCTTTCAATTATTTCTAAATCTTTTTCTAAATCTTCAACTACTGGCGCTTCATTTGGATGGAGGGCAACAGCAGCCAAAACATTTGGCCAGCTCTCAGCCATCTTCACGCACCACTCTGATTGCTCTGCGGAATAACCGACTTGCACAATCCGATCAATGCCAACACTTGCCGCCTCAGCCAACACTTTTCCTACTTCAGGTGAATCTGGGGCAGTATTTGTGACAATCTCAATGTGGGCATGAGCATCAACGCATTTAACATTTAGTGGTTCGGGCAGCTCGGCAGGCTGGCGATCAAGGTCGCGATTATGGCGATCGGCCATTTAATTAATTACTTTCAAGCTTTTCTTCTAAGCGAGGGAAAAGTACTGCTCCCTTAGTTACTTTGCTTCCAGCAGGTAATACACCCCACTTTGTTACATCGGCAATTTTCTGGTTCCCAATAGGGCCAAGAGTTGTGTTCGCACCAAGTGATTCCCAAAGTATTTCAGTAGTTGAAGGCATGACCGGGTGAAGCAAGATTGCCAATGCACGAATTGAATCTGCGGTGTTATAGAGAACTGCATTTAGTTCTTCTACTCTCGCTGGATCCTTAGCAATTGCCCATGGCTCTTGTTCGGTAACAAAACCATTTACTCGCTTGCAGTAATCCATGATTGCATTTATGCCGCCTTGGAAATCAAGGGCGCATATTGCTTTATCTGCCACATCAACTGTTTGCGCTAATTTCATGGCTAATTCCGAGTTATGTGCAACAGCTGGAATTACACCATCACAGTACTTTTCAATCATTGCGATTAGGCGCGAAGCCAGATTTCCAAATTCATTTGCTAGCTCTGATGTGTAGCGGGCAGACATATCTTCACAAGAAAATGATCCGTCAATACCAAAGGGAATTGCACGCAGGAAGTAATAGCGGAAGGCATCAACACCGAAGTGATCGGTGATATCGCTAGGTGCGATACCGGTTAGCTTTGACTTCGACATCTTCTCGCCACCAACTAGCAGCCAACCGTGAGCAAAAACCTTGCCTGGCACTTCAAGTCCAGCAGCCATTAACATCGCTGGCCAGATGACCGCGTGAAAGCGCAAAATATCTTTTCCTACTAATTGGACGTCAGCTGGCCAGGTCTTGGCAAACTTCTTACCACCATCTGAATCTGGCTCATCGCCAAGTCCAACAGCAGTTGCGTAATTTAAAAGTGCGTCAAACCAAACATATATGACTTGATCTCTATCCCAGGGAACTGGAATTCCCCAGTCAAAAGTGGACCTGGAAATAGAAAGATCTCGAACGCCGCTTTCTAAAAATGCGATTACTTCATTACGAGCACTAGTTGGTTCACAAGCCTGCGGATTCTTCTTGTAATGCTCAAGAAGTGGTTCCACGAAAGCAGATAATTTAAAGAACCAGTTATCTTCTGAAAGATTTTCTACTGGCTTGCCATGGACCTTGCATTTTCCATCATCTAGGTCGCCAGGAAGCTTAAATTCCTCACAGCCGATGCAATAAGGACCTTCAAATTTTCCGGCGTAGATAAAGCCTTTATCTTTGAGTAATTGCATGAATCTCTGAACTCGCATTTCATGGCGCGGTTCAGTTGTTCGAATAAAATCATCATTAGCAATGTTTAGCGCAGTCCAACTTGGCTTCCATGCTTCTTCTACTAAACGATCACACCATTGTTGTGGTGAAACATTATTTGATTTGTCGGTGTTCATTACTTTCTCGCCATGCTCATCTGTTCCAGTAAGGAACCAAACACCTTCACCCTTTTGACGATTCCATCTAGTTAAAACATCGCCAGCAACGGTTGTGTAGGCATGGCCAATATGAGGGGCATCATTTACATAGTAAATCGGCGTTGTTAAATAGAAAGATTTATCAGCGCTCATGGTTCTAGTCTATCGGCTGATTTATGGCTAACCATCGCATCAAAGACCTCGCGCTTGGCCACACCACTAGCACGGGCAACTTCGGTAATCGCATCTTTACGGGAGATCCCGGCTGATTCTTCCTTCAGTACCAAAGCAATTAGATCTTGCGTTGTGTAGGTCCGAGTTGATGAGTCATACCCGTGGAAAACAATTGTTATTTCACCAAGTATTTCATTTGTACTTGCCCACTGCTCAAGTTCTTCCAAAGTACCTCGAATAACTTCTTCATAGGTCTTAGTCATCTCGCGGCAGATAGCACCTTTTCGATCTGCTCCAAATATTGATTTTGCATCAGTTAGAGATTCTAAAAGTCGGTGCGGGGCTTCAAAGAAGATCATAGTTCGCTCTTCTTGAGCCAATTTTGTAAAAGTAGTTATCCGAGCTCCACTAGTGCGTGGTGGAAATCCTTCGAAGCAAAACCGGTCAGATGGAAGGCCTGAAAGTAGTAACGCTGTCGTGACGGCGCTTGGGCCAGGCAAAACTTTAATTTCAATATTCTTTTCTACAGCCGCCCTTGCTAAGCGATAGCCAGGGTCACTAATTCCTGGCATTCCAGCATCGGTAACAACAAGCAAATCATTGCCACTTTCTAGTATTGCAATTAATTCTGAAAGACGTTCGATCTCATTTCCTTCAAAAAAGGAGATGACTTTTGCGGCATAAACAATTCCCAGGTCACTACACAGACGGGAAAGCTTTCTAGAATCTTCTGCTGCGATGTATTTGGCATCTGTTATTGCTCGCTTCAGGTTCTCTGAGGCATCACCAGGGTTGCCTAGAGGAATCGCAGCGAGAATGAGCATTGGATAATTCTCGCAGGTTTACGCTTCATCTATGAACGCGCTGCTTAGGCCTATTCGAATCACGCAGGATTGGGTCTATGCGCTGGGATTCACGATCATTGGATTAACCCTTCGAATCTGGCACTTGAGCACTCCCAAGGGTCAGATCTTCGATGAGATTTACTACGCCAAGAATGCTAATTCTCTCTTATTGCATGGCGTTGAAATTGATCCCCAAACAAATTCGGCAGAGTTCATTGTTCACCCCCCAGTTGGCAAATGGTTGATAGCCGTTGGAATTAAGATATTTGGCTATAACGAATTTGGCTGGCGAATTAGTGCGGCAGTAATTGGCTCGCTTTCAATTACTTTGATCTACTTCACAGCCAAGCGCCTGTTTGATAACAGATTCCTAAGTTGCGCTGCTGCTTTCTTAGTACTGGTAGATGGCTTGCACTTAGTTATGTCTAGAACAGCGCTCCTAGATATCTTCTTGATGTTCTTTGTCCAAGTAGCATTCCTAGCAATTTTAGATAATAAATTCTGGCTAGCTGGTATTGCCTTAGGTTTAGCCTCTGGCACAAAGTGGAGTGGACTATATTTTATTGTTGCCTTTGCACTTTTAGTTTTATTGATGGATTACTTCCACCAGCGCTATTTAGGGGTTAATCACCCATTTGGAAAGCTCTTAAAAGAAAACTTTGTCTTGCGCTTTTTTCAATTTGGGATTGTTCCTTTATTGGTCTATATCTTCACCTGGCTTGGCTGGTTCATCTCTGGAACAGGTTGGGATCGCAAGTGGTCAAAAGACATCTTCCGTAATTTCTGGCACTACCACTCTGAAATGTTTAATTTCCACTCCCACCTAACAGATAAACATCCCTACCAGGCAAATCCTTGGAACTGGCTAATCATGGGACGGCCAACTTCTTTTGACTATCAAACACCAAAAGGTTGTGGTGCTAGCTCTTGCGCACAAGAAGTTCTCGCTCTTGGCACACCACTTCTTTGGTGGAGTGCTACTGCGGCACTAGTTGTAATGATCGGCTATTGGATAACTAAGCGTGAGTGGTCGGCTGGAGTAATAATTCTTGCAGTATCTGCGGGCTATCTGCCTTGGTTCTTATTTCAACAACGCACCATGTTCACTTTCTATGCAATCGCTTTTGAGCCCTTTTTTATGCTGGGGCTAGTTTATGTTCTCAATAAGTTCTTGATTAGCGCAGAGGATGAACTGGGGCTAAAACGGCGCAAGTTGATAAGTATTGCAATAGGCGGAGTTTTCTTAATTAACTTTATCTATTTGTTCCCGCTACTTACCGGCATAAATCTGCCTTATAACTCTTGGCTAGACCATATGTGGTTTCCAAGCTGGATTTAGAAACTTATTCGTTAACTACGCGACCAGATTCAATTGCAGCCTCTTCGGCAAGCTCTTGATCGAATAATTCATCACGAGAAGGAAGTAGATCTGCTTCTTGTGCTGCGCTCCAAGCACCTGGCACGGTTAGATCAATTACCCGCTTAGGGGTAACAGCCTTTGGTGCGTTTACATATGTTGGCTTTGGAACCGCTGTTGGCTGCCAACTCGTTCCATCCTTAGGAATTACTACAACTCCAGCACTATCAATCCGATCGATTAATGGAATCCAATGATCAGTTAAATTCTCTTTAAAATCTACTCTAGATGAGAAAGTAACTTTCTCTATTGGTTCAGTAATAATTTGGGCCGTAGAAATTTGAGCAAGTGCTTTAAGTCTGCGAGCGCGCAATTGGTCTGCCACAACTTGGCGACGAACGTGAACCAAATAGATTGCAACCGCCGATGTTGGAATTGCCAAAATTGAAGATGAAATAAATCCAATTGCTACGCCAAGTGAAACTGTTAGAAATAATATTGAGAGCGCACTAAAAATTAATCTACGTTGAGCAATCTTTGCCTTTTTATTTAATTTAGATTCCATGTCTGGAACAGATGACCCAGCTGTATCTGAAACTAATCGCATCGCGCTCTTGTAACGTTCGGCAGATTTACCAGAGGCATCCTCATGGCTGGTTATCCAGCGAGGTAAGAAATAGGCGACCCACATCCCAAGGATGATTAGGTAGATAAAACCGGACGCCATGGAACATAACCATAATTCCGAAAGGGCCATATCTTGGGGATTTGGGCGGTATGTCCTATTAGGAAAAAACTATCGGACTGCTGGATTTTCTTTAACAAATGCTAAGTGATCTCGCCAAGCCCCGTCGATATGCAGGTACCGAAGTTTGGTGCCTTCAAAGTAATAGCCAGATTTTTCAGCCACTCGCTTGGATGCATCATTTTCTGGCCGCATGCTTATCTCAATTCGGTGAAGTAAAAGCTGATTAAATCCATATTCGGTCAGCGCCTTGACAGATCTTGTTGTGTATCCACGATTAGCAAAGCGTTGATCGATCCAATAGCCAATAAATGCCATCCGACCAGCTCCATATGT
>CAIJOE010000174.1 GCA_903822245.1 uncultured Actinomycetes bacterium | reverse complement strand
GGTGCGATCTGCCAATCAAGCCAGAAGTCTGTGAATTGGTGGTGAATCATTTGGGCCATAGGGGCAGATTAGACCCGCTAATGGCTCATAGATAGATGTAGTGCTTGCAAAAATTATTTGATAAAACTTAAGTTTCCCCTTGTAATTAATGAGAATAGGTCTACCCTCAATGAAAATGCCTTAAGTCATTTTCCACACAGCGTCGTTGGGGGATTTATGAATAAGCGAATTCTCGGTGCAGTTCTAACTATTGCACTCGGAGCCGGAACCATTGCAGGTATCGGAAGCTACGTTGCTTCGGCCAAAAATGATTCTAAAATTTTGGCAGCTACGCCAGACGGCACCTATACAACTGCGACTGGGGCAATTCCGCATTACACCCTAGATATGTCGGTATATCCAGACAGCATGTTTGGTGGGCATGGCAAAGATGGTGGACCGCATCCAGATTATGTTTCATATGGCCCGGTAACTAATTTCACTGTCCCAGCTCATTCGGCGGTAACTATAACTATTAAGCAATATGACAGCGGTGAGAAAATCACCAATCCCTTCTTCGCCAAAGCTCATGGAACTATCGATGGCACCATGATGGTAAATGGTGAAAAGGTTACTGAAATTGCTGCAAATAAAGTCGGACACACATTCACGCTGCATGGGCTAGCAAATGGGAAAGATCAATTATTTGTAAGTGTTCCACTCAAATATGTGTCTGAAGCAGATATGCCCGATAACGGATATACAAAATCACCATCGATTACCACCTTTACCTTTATAACTGGTGGCGAAGGTGAATATGTTTGGAATTGTGAATTCCCTTGCGGCGATGGTTCTTATGCGCGATTTGGCGCTGTGATGTCAACGATGGGTTATATGTCCGGTCACTTCAACGTGGTTAAAGCTTAAGGAGCTGCGAGATGTCTGAACTGGAAACTCGTAAGCCACAATGGTGGAAGAGCAAGGATGTAAAAATTACTGGAGCCCTCTGGGTCGTTCTATCAGCGTTGATTGCCTATATTGGCGGGGAAGTTAATTCCCGACCTATGGGCGCCCCTGCTTCGGAAACGATGGCCAACACCATTCACATTATGAAGTTATTTACTTGGGTATCTGCGCCAGTAGCTGGCTTAGTTGCTGCGATTGCAATTAAAGCGCTGATGCAGAAGCTGCATTTTGGCGATAACCCACCAGCTGAGGCTAATCATCAGATCTCTGAATCACCTAAAGCTACCGCACTCTGGGTAATCGTCTCGGCGGTACTTTGTTTATTTGCCCTGGTCTTTGGCATGGTGGTCTTACAAAAAGATAACAATGCCCTCCTTGACGCCAATGCAACCAATATAAAAGTTACTGGCCAGCAATGGGTATGGAACTTTGATTACGTAGACAACGGCAATTTCCAGAGCGAAGATCTTTATCTGCCGGTAAATAAGCCAGTTCACTTTCATGTATCTAGCCTCGATGTAATCCATTCTTTCTGGATTGTTCAGATGGGGATTAAAGTCGATGCTAACCCTGGATATGTTACTGATGCGGCAGTAGTTCCGAACAAGATTGGTGTTTATGATCTGCGTTGCGCTGAACTTTGCGGACTATTACATGCATATATGCAGAAAAAAGTACATGTTGTAAGTCAAGCTGATTACAACAGCTGGATTACTAGCCATGGAGGGAAAATCTAATGACCACTGTCATGAGCCAAAAAAATCCAACATCTGCCCGTCGCCCAATAATGGAGCGATTAAATGTGTTAACCGCATTGGCGCTAGGTATTGCCGGTGCCCTGCTTTCATATTATCTAGCTACCAAGTTCTTGCCGGAAAATACCGATGGCTCGGTAATGAAGACTAGACATGACCAAATTATTTTGATTGCCATGATTGGTTGGTTTATTGGTTTCATGACCGGCATTGGCGCGCTTGTGGCACCCATGAGATGGTTGATGGGTAAAGATCTCTCGCATGAAGAAAATATGTATCTTGCGGGTAAAGATGCAGGCACTGCTCGTTACTTTAGATATACGACAGATCACAAAGTTGTAGGTATTCAATATTTAGTTATCACGATGGTGATATTTGGCGTTGGCGGTATTTTGGCGATGTTAATTCGCACAAATCTGGGCCACCCAGAGGGCGGTTGGTTACACCCACAGGCATATAACGCCGTAGTTGGAATCCACGGAATCATCATGATTGTAGGAACGATCATTATGGTTACCGGCCCATTCGGTAACTTCATTATGCCGATCATGATTGGTGCCCGCGATATGGCATTTCCTCGGCTAAATGCGCTTAGCTTCTGGCTGATTGTCGCCGCACTTGCACCAATTCTTTCAGCTTTCTTCCTAGGCGAACTAGGAAATTCTGATCTTGATTACGAACTAGCCGTTGATAAGTTATATGAACATGTTGATGGCAT
>CAIJOE010000173.1 GCA_903822245.1 uncultured Actinomycetes bacterium | reverse complement strand
CTCGTACTGAGCACGCTTCTTGGAAAGGATTAAGCGACCTTCTTTATCTTCCTTAGTAATAACAAGTGCTTCTACGCGGTCGCCCACTGAAACGATCTCTGATGGATCAATATCGTGGCGGATCGAAAGTTCACGAGAAGGGATTACACCTTCGGTCTTATAACCAATATCAAGTAGAACTTCTTCGCGATCGATCTGAACAACGGTTCCAATTACTAGGTCACCATCATTAAAATTCTTAATTGTGCCTTCAATAGCGGCAAGGAAATCTTCGGCTGAGCCAATGTCATTTACTGCAATTTGTGTAGGGGTCAAAATTCTCCGTAGGGATAGAAAGTAGTAGGAATAGGGACATTTCGAATCTGGCTGATCCGCGAAGTCCCAAGGTTACTTGGGTCCTTCGCCGCGGTCAAAACCGAGAGATATGATGCGTAAATGAGCAGGTACACCGCGATTTTGAAACTATCGCAAGCCCGTGGATTGCTCCTCTCATCAGCTCCATCGCGGCTTGCCTATGGCATGGTTTCGCTAGCCATTTTCTTCAAGGTTCATCAAAGCACTGATTCACTTTCAATTGCTGGTTTAGCGGTCGGATTAAATGGTGCCGCCGCCTCAATGACCGCAGGTCTACGTTCATCAATTATTGATCGAAGTGGCTTACGTTTACCTTTGCGCTTACTCTCACCGCTCTTCGCACTATTGCTTATTTGGTTTAATCATTCTCATGGCAAGGCGCTCTTGCTTCTCTTATCTTTTGCCTTCGGTGCTTTTGCTCCTCCAATCAATATGGCGGTCCGTCCACTTTGGAAGTTTGTCGTTCCTAATGAACTTCTTCGCCCTACCTATGCTGTTGATACGGCAGTACAAAGTGTTACTGGAATTATCGGACCAATTCTCGCCACCACGTTAGCGCTCTCCTCGCACCCATCTTTTGCGCTAAATCTTTGTGCCGTTTTAATGTTCACTGGGGCTTACTCACTTTCATTTCAAAAGTCAGCTAGGAAGTGGATTCCGGAAGCAAAGGTCAAAGGAGCAAGGCATATTTTGACCTTGCCTGCCATTCGTCTACTCATAATGGAGGCAATTTTCATTGGAATTGGAACTGGTGCATTCGACATTGGCATACCATCCCTGGCTACTACATATCACGTTGAGAATCGGGCTGGATGGATTTTCGGCGCTTTAGCTGCTGCAAATATTGTAGGTAGCTTGGTAGCTGGAATTATTTCAAAACACAATTCACCTCTTCGCGCATTTAGAAAGACTTATTCCATTTGGGTCTTAATTTCCATTCCTCTTTGTCTAGCTAATCCTGATTGGTCATTAATAGTTGTTGCCGCCCTGCTAGGAATAATTGTCGGAGCTCAAATGGTCTTCTACTGGGAAATTGTTGAGGCAGTAAGACCGCAGGGATCAGCCGCTGGTGCAATCGGCTGGCTATGGACTTTTGAAGGAACCGCAGCTTCAATTGGCTCGATGTTTGGCGGTGCACTTAGTCAGCACTACTCCCCGCGATTTGCGTTGGCGCTATACACAATTTGCATTTTTTGTGGATTCATTACCACGCTGTTTGGTTTTAGTCTTTTGTTAGCGGCAGATCAGTTACCGTCGCAGGAAACTGATATTCAGGCAGTTGCAACTAATATTGATAAATATCATTAGTGTGCTGCTAAATCCCAACTCTTACCAATACCAATATTTACATCCAGCGGGACTGAAAGAGCACAAGCATTTCCCATTTGTTCGCGTACTAATTTTGAAAGCTGCTCGGTCTCCCCTTTGGCAACTTCAAAGATAAGTTCATCATGAACTTGAAGTAACACTCTTGATTTCATTTTTGCCAAATCCATCGCATGTTGTGCATTTAGCATCGCAACTTTGATTATGTCAGCTGCCGAGCCTTGAATGGGAGCGTTTAATGCCGCTCTCTCTGCGACTTCTCTTCTTGCTTTAATCTCATGATTCAAATCTGGTAGATAGCGCCTTCGCCCCATAATTGTTTCGGTATATCCCTTATCCCTTGCAACATCAACGACCTTCTTTAAGTAATCTCGAATTCCGCCAAATCTAGTGAAATACTTATCCATCAAAATCGCAGCATCGGTTGGGGATAGATTCAATTGTTGCGCTAATCCATAGGAAGACAAACCGTAGGCCAAGCCATAAGACATCGCTTTAATTTGTCTTCTCATTTCGGGGTCAACCTCATCTGCCTTCACACCAAAAACTAGAGAAGCCACTGTTGAGTGAAGGTCCTCACCCATCTTAAAAGCCTCAATCAGGTTTCTATCTTCTGAAAGATGCGCCATTATTCGCATTTCGATTTGGCTGTAATCAGCAGTCAGTAAAGTCTCATAAGGTGTTTGGGATATGAAACAATCCCGAATTCTGCGACCCTCCTCTGTGCGCACGGGGATATTCTGCAAATTTGGATTAGTCGATGAAAGGCGTCCAGTTGAAGTTACTGTTTGTTGGAAAATTGTGTGAATTCGGCCATCACTGCCGACCGAATCAATCAAACCTTGCACGGTGGTTGCAAGCTTTGAAGTTTCTCTAATTCTAAGTAAGTGCTGCAAAATTGGGTGTTTAGTCTTTGCAAAAAGCCAGTCTAAGCTTTCGGCATCAGTCGTGAAACCAGTCTTGATTTTCTTAGTTTTTGGAAGATCTAATTCATCAAAGAGAATTGATTGAAGTTGCTTGGGAGATCCGACATTGAACTCCTTGCCTGCTTGTTCATGAGCACCTTTTGTCTCTCGATCTACTTCCCCTCTAAAAAAAGTACTCAATTCTTCAAGTTTGGCTAGATCTACCCCTACCCCAGTCTTTTCCATTTGTGCGAGCTCAATCAAAACAGGAATTTCTAGTTCACTTAGCAGTTTTAGCATGTCTCTAGAAACTAACTCTTCTCTAAGCACCGGCACCAAGTGCGAGATATTTACACAACCACTGCCATCTAATTCTGAAAAGAGTGACTCCGGTTGCTCAGCATTAACAACTCCTAAGAATCTTTCCGTTAAATCCGAAAGATCCAGATTTCTAGTTCCTGGATTTAAAAGATATGCAGCTAACTCTGTATCAAAAATTATTCCAGACAGAGGATAACTTCGAGAGATTTCCTTGCCACCGTGGACGTATTTAGATACCTTTTCGTCGGCAAACCAAGGTCCAAATTTTGAGCTACGTACTACATAGGCCTGAATTCCGTCAAGACAAACCGCATATTCTGTTATGACTCCATCGATCACCATAAAATCAACTGCGATCGGATTCTTATTTTTAGCAATTAGGTCTGACAAATCAGAGTCTGAGATTTCTTTAAATTTTGGATTTATTACGATCTTTTTAGGTATCTCTTTTTTCTCAGAATCAGTAATCGAACCGCCAATACTCTTTACGCGTTCCTTTAGTGCTTT
>CAIJOE010000172.1 GCA_903822245.1 uncultured Actinomycetes bacterium | reverse complement strand
TCATCTCTACACGTACCTAGCAATTGCTTTGGCATTTATGCATCAAGTATTAACTGGTCCGATGTTTATCGGACACCCACTCAATAAATTGTATTGGGAACTTCTATATGTTTATGCAGCTTTTGTTTTAGTAATGTATCGCTTCGCTATTCCTAATGTTCGATCACTGCGCCACGGAGTCAAAGTTGAACAGATTGTGCATGAAGGCCCTGGGGTTTACTCAATCATTATGAAGGGTCGATCACTCGACAAGTTAGATGCCCAAGGTGGACAATTCTTTGGCTGGCGCTTCTTGACCAAAGGTCATTGGTGGATATCCCACCCCTATTCACTATCTGCCGCGCCAACTGATAAGTATTTGCGTGTGACAGTTAAGGATCTAGGTGATCAATCTGGCGTTATTAAAGATATTAAGCCTGGTACTAGAGTTTTCTTTGAAGGACCATATGGAACTTTTGTTGCCTCCCGGGCATCAAAGGGACACGTTGTTCTTGTGGGCGGAGGAGTTGGAATAACTCCACTGCGTGCACTTTTGGAAGAGTTTGATGTTTCTAAAGAGATCGACGTAGTCTTTAGAGCCTCTAAAGCAGAAGATCTTGTATTGCGCCATGAGCTAGATGAATTGGCAAAAATACGTGGCGCAAGGGTTCATTACCTAGTTGGCTCTCGAAATGAGTACCCAATGAGCGCTAAGTATCTCTCTGGCTTGATTCCAGCTTTTAGAGATGCTGATGTGTATGTATGTGGGCCAACACCTCTTGTAGAAGCAGTCAAGCAGGCAGCTAAAGACGTTGGTATTCCAAAAAATAGATTCCATGACGAAGCATTTGAATTTCACGCGGTATAAGGAGATATAGATATGAAGCGCGGATTACTTATAGGTGTTGGAACTCTAGGCGGCTTAGGCGCCGTATTTGCCATTACCCCACCGCAGTTTGGTGCAAGCACAGGCGCTGGTGGAATCGGCGGTATCGCAACTCAAAATAAAACAGCTTCGCCAGCACAGACACAAGCCGCCGCTCCTGCAACTTCTGCGCAATCAGATGCAACACCGACTCCAACAAAAGCTTCAGCAAAGAAGACAACTTCCGCCGCAAAAAGTGCTGCAGCAAAAGCTACGGCAGCAGCAAAGGCAGCCGCTTCCCAAACTCCAGTAGCAAGCACCCCAACACCGGTTGCTGTGACTCCAACAAAGGCTGCAAGTGCCGGCGTAAATGGAACTTTTGCCGGGGCAACAAATCAAACTCGCTTTGGTCCAGTACAAGTACAAATCACGGTTAGTAATGGAAAAATTACTGCAGTTAAAGCTTTGCAATATCCAAATGGTGATGGCAGATCTGCCAGTATTTCCCAACAAGCAATTCCTTATTTAGTATCACAAACTCTGGCAGCCCAATCTGATCAGATTTCTGGTGTTGGCGGTGCTTCATACACCTCATATGGTTTCTATATCTCATTGCAGTCTGCCCTTAAGAAGGCTGGACTTTAAATAATGAGCAGTACTCAATCTCGAGTGATGGAAGAGATTGAAGTCTGGGCAACGATTGTCTTTGTTGAATGCGCAGGAGAATCTGAAAGTAATTTGCGTTTAGGTATTAAACAAGTCCGCAAATACTTCGAATTTATCGATGAAGTATTTTCCACATTTATGGAAAACTCTGAGGTCTCCCGCCTTCGGCGGGGAGAGATAGATATTTCCTCTTGTTGCGCAGATTTACAAGAAGTCTGGAATTTATGTTTAGTCGCAAAATCAATTACAGATGGATCATTTGATCCTTGGTGCGTGCCGGGCGGTTTTGATCCTTCGGGCTATGTAAAGGGATGGGCTAGCGATAAAGCAATCTCTATCCTGAAATCACATGGTGCAACTTCCATACAAATAAATGCAGCCGGTGATCTTTCATTAGCCGGCGGAAACATTGTTGATGGAGTCTTAGGGCCGTGGAAGATTGGGATAAGACATCCTGAGCAGGCTCACACGGTTGTAAAGGTATTTGATATTTGGGATGGTGCGGTTGCAACCTCAGGAACTTATGAGAAAGGAGCTCATATACGAGATCCTCACACCGGATTGATTGCGATCGGAGCGCGAAGCGCCTCCGTAGTTGGTCCTGATGGTGGATTGGCTGATGCTTTGGCTACCGCTCTTGTGGTTTCAGGAAGAGATGGAGCAGTTTGGTTTGCCAAGCCTGAATTGGCTGAATATAAGGCTTGGGTTATAGATAGAAATGAAGATATTGCTTGGGAAGTTTCGAAGGATTCCTTCCAAAGATAAGATCGGGCTATGGCCGATGAGAACGAAAAGATCAATGGGACTACTGGCGGATTTACTAGCGCTGGCCTAAAGACAGAAGAAGAATTACTGGCCTTACCTTCATTTGAAATAGCTGATGCAATTGAGCTTGGTGAGATCGCACTTGATTTTGGTATGACACGTGGGCATCCAATGGCAACTGAAGTTCGTATTGGCGAGTGGGTTGTCTTTCATGCCTCACTTCCTGGTTCTTCAACAGATAATGACTGGTGGATGGGTCGCAAAGCCCGAGTAGTTCTAAAGACTGGACATTCATCTTTGCACGAGCGAGTTTTAGCAGAAGAGACAGATGTTGATTGGTTTGCCCAGCATGGCGTGGTGGAAGAAGAATATGCAATTCACGGCGGCGGCCTTCCAATAAATGTAATTGGTAAAGGTCTTGTTGGAGTTTTGCTAATCAGCGGATTACCCCAAGTGCAAGACCATTTACTCGGCGTAGAAGTATTGACTGAGTTTTTAGCACGCAAAGGTGAAGTTGCTTGAGTAAAGAGATTTGGGTTTGCGGAGAGGCACTAATTGATTTAATTCCCCAGGGAGATCAAAAGGTAGCAATTGTTGGTGGTGGCCCAGCAAATACCGCTAAAGCTTTAGCCAGGCTAGGCCTAGATTCGTATTTTATTGATGGCATCTCCACTGACGGTTTTGGTGGAATGATAAAAGCAGAACTACTTCATGATGGCGTGAATCTTAAATATGCCCATTTTTCAGATAAGCAGACTTGCACGGCAGATGTTTCTCTAGATAGAGCTGGCGTGGCCTCATATGTCTTCACAATCGATGGAACTGCCACCTTTGATTTCACTAATGAATGGCTGCCAAATCCGGAGGAAATAAAGCCAGCGGTATTACAGATCGGAACCCTTGCCACAATAGTGGAGCCTGGTTGCTCAATTCTTCTGAACTGGGCAAAGAAAGTGGCTGCCATAGCGCCAGTTGTCTTTGATCCAAATATTAGATCTTCAGTACTTCCAGATCGCCCTAAGTATCAAGAGATGATCTCAAAGTGGGCTGCGATCTCTGCGGTAATAAAGGTTTCAGAAGATGATCTTTCCTGGCTCTATCCAGAGCAAGATCAGATCGCTATTGCTGAGAAGTGGATTGCTGGTGGCAGTGAGCTAGTAATTATTACTAAAGGTAGTTATGGAATTCTAGGTGTTACTAAAGATGATGTTGTTTCAGTACCTGGTGTGAAAGTAGATGTGATCGATACTGTTGGAGCTGGCGACACCGTAGGGGCAATAGTTGTTGAAGCTATTGTCGAGCGAGGTCTATCTGTAATCAATGGCGAGATTTTGCGTCAAGTCTTGGTGCGTGCCACAAAGGCAGCTGCAATTACTTGTTCTAGAGCCGGAGCAAACCCCCCTACCAAAGCTGAGATTGGTGTCTGAGTGCAACATATAGATGGTCAAGAGATATCAGTAGCACTTGATTTAGATCAAGGTGCTCGCATTGCATCTTTGCAATGGCGAGATATGCAATTTGTAGT
>CAIJOE010000171.1 GCA_903822245.1 uncultured Actinomycetes bacterium | reverse complement strand
TAAATTGATCGTTCTCCAGGAACTATGAAGGTGCTGTTGATTGTGTTTAAAGCCAGCATCAATTTGGACTTTAGAATTTGAATATCGCGCAATAGTTTTGGGCTCGATATTGACGACAGAACATCTAGTCCAATTAAGAGTGCTGTTGTCTCACTCTTGGACAATTTACGAGGCCGATCAAACTTCTGAGGGTCTGAGACGGTGACAAAACCATCTTCAAAATTCATATCTATGAGTTCAAGAGGCGAATAACCAGGCAGCCCACAACAAAAGAGAAGATTCAAATCCTCGTAGATTTGCTTACTGGAAATTCCAAAAGCCCGAGCTAATTCTTCCAAACTTATTCCTTGGTGTTCCAAAATATATGGAACTAAATCTAGAGCTCGAGCAGTCTTATCTAGGGAGGACTCACTCATTGGATAACTTCTTCAACTTATCAATAAGTTCTTCGCGCAAATGCTCGGGCTCCAACAATTCTACGCTGGAACCATGCCATAGAATTTCATGCAATAACATTGATTCACTGACGTAGGAAATCTCGAAAATATCCACATCCCCTAAATTGGAAATTAATTCTCCTTTTCTTCGAAGCAATTGTGCTTCTCCTGCTCTGATCGATACCTTAGCTTTAGAAGATTCACTCTCAGCATCTGGCAAAAATTTGGCAGGGTTTAAACCCTCAGGAATTTTGAATGAATCACCTTTCCCAGTGGTTTGTACTGAGCCATTTATTCTGGCGAATTTGAAGAGTTTGATGGCCTTATCGGAAATATCCTCTCCGAGCAGATACCAAAATCCCTTCCAAAGTAATATTTGGTAAGGGTTGACCTTGCGCGATTTGGTCGATTTAGATTCGTATATGAATTCAATTTGACGCTTTTCTTCGATTGAGAGTCGAACCAATTCGATATCAGTGCCTGGATTCTCAAAGCGATATTGAATCTGCAAGTTAAGGTCCATCGCTGCGGGAATACCTAGGGATTCAAGTTTTCTAATACCTGATTGAGCACTTGGTGCCAAAATTGAGTCGTTCCATAGATTACCAGCCAGAGATATAAGGGCTATTTCTGAAGGGCTAAGTTCTGGTAGAGACAACTCGTATTCACTCTGGATTATTCGATAACCAGGTTCATCTTCGAAAAGTGGGTCGATATCACCAACTTCAATATCGATACCTAGCAAACGTAAATCACTTTTATCACGTTCAAACATCCGTTCCATCGATGCCAGTTCGCCGCTGTAACCGGCTACGCTGGCAAAAATCTCATGTTTTCGAAGGTAACGTTTAGAGGCTAATAAGGCCAGGGTGAGATTAATCAATCTCTCAGTCTTCTTGTCAGCCACGTAGCCACCTTATTATGACTTTTCAGCTCTTTTGGTAATCTAACCCCATAGTTATTTGAATTTACTAACAGACTGGTGCCCAATAATGAACAAGAAAGTCCACCAAAGCTTGCAGGTAACCTTGCTTGTTATCCCTTCTCTTCTTTTACTAACAGCCTGCACCACAGACGGTGGGGTCAGCGCTGGCGACAAAGGAAAGGCTCCAATCGTGACTAACAGCGAAAACCAATATGTCAGCGTTACAGGTTCTGCCGGACAGGAACCCAAACTAGGCACTCCGCAAGGTAGCGCACCATCAGATCTATACAGTCGAGATCTAATTGAAGGAAAAGGCGCAGTTGCTGCAGCCACATCGACTTTGACCGTTCACTATGTTTTGGCTTCGTGGTCAACTGGAAAAGTGATCCAGAGTTCTTGGACAACGGGATCTCCTGCTACGTTCCCATTAGCCCAAGTTATTCCAGGATGGCAGAAGGGTATGCCAGGAATGAAAGAAGGCGGACGACGTTTACTAGTGATCCCGCCTGCACTTGGTTATGGCGCTCAAGGAGCTGGACCAATTGGGCCCAATGAAACTCTTATCTTCGTGGTTGATCTAGTTAAGGTTGCTTAACTCTCCGAGTCATTGATGCCATATGCGCCCTTTGATGGACGGCGTCTGCGAGCCGGGGCAATTACTCCGGGCGCAAGTCGTCTGGCCATTATCAGGAATGCAGTGTGTCCGATCATTCTGTGTTGAGGCCTGACCGCAAGGCCTTCGTGGTGCCATCCTCTAACAATCAGCTCAGAACTCTCGGGTTCGGTGAAATGTGTTGACTTCTTGATGGCCTCAGCGATGTTAGAAAGCTGTGTAGTTGTTGCAACATAACAAAGAAAAACGCCTCCTGGAACCAAGACTTGGCTAGCAAGTTCCACGCATTCCCAGGGCGCCAACATATCTAAAATAACTCGATCAAACTTATCTTCAAAAACGGCTTCTTGAACTGCGCCAAGAGTTAAGGACCAATTTTTGGGTGTAGAACCAAAATAATGTTTAACATTCTTCTCAGCGATTTCGGCGAATTCTTCACGTTTTTCAAAAGAGCTTACAAATCCTTCTGGGCCAACTGCCCTAATCAGGGAGATTGCTAAGGCTCCAGAACCGATTCCTGCCTCAAGTACCCTGACACCAGGTTTGATATCTGCTATTCCTAAAATTGCGGCTGAATCCTTTGGATAGATGATGGTTGCTCCGCGAGGCATCGAGAGTACATAGTCACTCAAGAGCGGCTTAAAAGCTAGAAATTTCAAACCCCCGGTTGTTTCAACAACGCTTCCCTCGGGAAGTCCAATTACCTCGTTATGAACCAACCAACCATTGTGGGTGTGCCACTCCTGATTTACCTGAAGTGTGATCGTGTGCATTTTGCCTTTAGCATCGGTAAGTTGAACACGATCGCCTACTTGGAACAAGGCACGCTCTATCGGACTGGTCATGATTGGGATTCTACCTGTTTAATGAAGCGCAAAAAGTTCATCCAAGGACATTCCCAAAAGCGTCTTAATGATTTTGACCTGTTCGGTGGCTTGGACTTGCACCAGATGTGGAATGGCTATTACTTTCGCCCCACTTGCCGCAGCCGACATAACACCCGTTTTTGAATCTTCTAGTATCAGACAGTTAGCTATATCGACACCAAAATAATTTGCGGCCTTCAAGTAACATTCAGGATCTGGCTTAGTATTAACAACATCATCAGATGAAACTACTAAATCGAAATAGTCTCCAGGCAATCCGCGAATTGTTGCATCTGCCAATTGCTTTGGGCTTGCCGTCACAAGTGCTGTAGGGATTCCACGTGCCACGACTTGCTTTAATGTCTCTAATGCCCCAGGCATATAGCCCATCTTTGTCTGAAAATTCTCGCTTACCTTTGCAACCAAGATCTCAACAAAGAATTCGGGAGTATTCTCTCCATTGACACGGTTAGACATGATTCGACCAACCTTTAGTAATGGTCCACCTATACATTCTCGTTGATCATCAACTGTCCATGTGTAATCAAATCTAGACATAACTTCTTTTTCAGATTCAAACCATATAGGTTCAGAATCGGTAAGAGTTCCATCCATATCAAAAAATACAGCCGATGGGATCATGTCGCGTTGAAATACTTAGCCTCAGGGTGATGAACAATAATCGCCGATGTTGATTGCTCTGGGTGGAGCTGGAATTCCTCTGAGAGATTAACCCCGATACGTTCGGGCTCTAACAATTGGCAAAGTTGCACTTGCTGCTCGATATCTGGACAGGCTGGGTATCCAAATGAATAGCGAGATCCTCGGTATCCCTGATCTAGGATCTCGGAGATCGCCGTAGAATCTTCAACAGAAAAACCTATTTCTTCACGAATACGCGCATGCCAATGTTCGGCCAAAGCCTCCGTTAATTGAACCGATAAGCCATGAAGCTCCAAATACTCACGATATTTATTTGCTGCAAAGAGTTCAGCCGTTGCTTCACTAACGGATTGACCCATAGTCACAACATGGAAAGCAACTACGTCGATTTCTCCACTCTCTTTGGATCGAAAGAAGTCGCTTAGACAAAGTCGCCTATCTCTAGATTGTCGAGGAAAAGAGAATCTTGTACGTTCACTACCCTTTTTGGGTCCTTCATGATGCAAAATAACGAGATCATTGTCTTCGGCATAGCAGGGGAAATAACCGTAAACAACTGCTGCATTCAACCAACCATTGGCAGCAACTTCATTTAATAGTGCACGTAAGCGAGGTTTTCCTTCTCTTTCCACCATCTCTTCATATTCCCCGCGCTTTCCTTGCAAACCCCATTGACCAACAAAAAGTGCCCGTTCATCCAACATGCCTAAATACGATGCCAGTGGAATGCCTTTAACAATCCGTGAACCATAAAAAGGTGCCTTTGGCAGGGAATTATCTGAGGCAACGTCAGAACGTTTCGTATCGTGGACAACTTCACGATTAGCTCTTGTATTTGGCGTCCTGCGCTCTCTTAGTGGTGGCAACGCAGCACCAACTTCCCCACGCTTAATCGCCATCATGGAATCCATAAGACTTAAACCCTCGAAGGCATCCTTTGCATATCTAACAGTTCCATCAAAAGCGCCGGCAAGATCTTGCTCAACATATGTTCTAGTTAATGCAGCGCCTCCAAGTATGACTGGCCAATTCTTGGAAATCCCGCGACTCATCAGTTCTTCTAAATTCTCTCTCATTATGACTGTCGATTTAACTAGTAGCCCACTCATACCGATCACATCAACACTCTCGGCTTCTGCAGCCTCGATTATCTGGTTGACAGTTTGTTTGATTCCAATATTGACCGTCGAATAACCGTTGTTAGAAAGAATTATGTCAACCAGATTCTTACCGATATCGTGAACATCACCCTTAACGGTGGCTAGCAAAATCTTTCCCTTACCAGCGTCATCACTTCGCTCCATGTGCGGCTCTAGCCAGGCCACTGCGGCTTTCATTACCTCGGCCGATTGCAAAACGAATGGAAGTTGCATTTGGCCTTTGCCGAAAAGCTCACCAACCTCTTTCATACCTGAAAGCAGGTGGTCATTAATAATTAGAAGTGGAGCAATTCCAGCGTCAAGAGCCTCCTGTAAATCCATTTCGAGGCCGACTTTTTCCCCATCGATAATCCGACGCTCCAAGCGTTGAGTCAGTGGAAGTGCTGCAAGTTCAGCAGCTCTAGTGATCTTGGTTGATTTTGTTTCAACTCCATCAAAAAGCTCAAGAAATGTTTGAAGTGGGTCATAGGTTGTATTACCTGATGAATCATATTCTCTTCGATCATAAACTAAATCGAGTGCAACTTTCTTAACATCATCAGCAATTCGAGCCATTGGAGTAATTTTGGAAGGATGGACAATGGCAGAATCAAGTCCGGCTTCAACGGCTTCAGATAGAAAAACTGAATTCAATACAACCCTGGCAGCCGGATTTAACCCAAATGAAATATTGCTAACCCCTAAAGTCGTTTGGACCTCTGGATAAAGTTTCTTAAGTTCGCGTATGGCATTTATTGTTTCTATGCCATCCTTACGAGTCTCCTCTTGACCTGTTGCAATAGGAAAAGTCAGGCAGTCAATTAGTATGTCCCCGACTGACATTCCCCAATTCGTTGATAAATCCTCTACTAAACGCTTAGCAATGCGCAATTTCCACTCAGATGTTCTAGCCTGTCCTTCTTCATCAATGGTTAGAGCGACTACGGCGGCGCCATGTTCTCTTACTAATGGCATTATTTTGGCAAATCGAGAAGTTGGACCATCACCATCTTCATAGTTCACTGAGTTAATAACACTTCGACCACCCAAATGTTCTAAGCCTGCCTTCAAGACGGCGGGCTCGGTGGAATCTAAAACAATCGGAAGTGTTGAACTTGTCGCCAGTCTTGAAGCAAGCTCGCGCATGTCAGCAACACCATCTCTTCCAACATAATCAACTGAAAGATCCAACATGTGCGCGCCATCGCGAATCTGATCTCGTGCAATTTCGATGCAGGTTTGCCAATCTTCAACCAACAACGCATCCCTAAATGCTCTTGAACCGTTTGCATTTGTGCGCTCACCTATTGACATATAGGTGTTGTCTTGACGAAAAGCAGTGAATTGATAAAGAGATGATGCCCCTACCTCTCTGGAAACTGATCGATTAGTTTTGGTGTGGCGATCTAGTTTCTTTACTACTGCCGCTAAGTGTTCTGGAGTCGTTCCACAACAGCCGCCTACCAGGGCAATTCCATACGAATCTACGAAGTCGCTCAAATAATTGGCTAGCTCCTCGGGCCCTAAAGGATAAGAGGCGCCTCCATCTTTAAGAATTGGCAATCCAGCATTTGGCATCACCGAGATATCAGCCGTTGCGTTCTTGCTTAAAACTCGAAGATGCTCACTCATTTCAGCAGGACCAGTCGCGCAATTTAGTCCAATTAAATCAATTCCCAGTGGTTCTAAAGCGTTTAACGCTGCGCCAATTTCCGATCCCATCAACATTGTTCCAGTAGTTTCCACCGTTACTTGTGCAATCAAAATGACATCTCGCTCTGATTTATCAATCGCTTCGCGAGCCCCATTTACTGCCGCTTTCGCCTGCAGGAGGTCTTGGGTTGTCTCAATAAGTAGTGCATCTGCTCCGGCATCAAGTAGTCCACACGAAGCGGTGTAATAGGCTTCCTTAAGATTTAAATAGTCTGTGTGACCTAAAGTTGGTAACTTAGTTCCCGGTCCAAGTGAACCTAAAACCCATCTAGGTTTTTCAGGAGTCGAAAACTCGGTTGCCACTTCTTTTGCGATTCTTGCACCTGCAAAGGCAAGTTCGTATATACGATCCTCAATCCCATAATCAGCTAGATTTGCCCAGTTTGCGCCGAAAGTATTGGTCTCAATTGCATCAACGCCTACTTCTAAGTACTTTCGGTGGACAGCGGCCACAATGTCTGGCCTAGAAATATTTAGAATCTCATTACATCCTTCATGACCTTGGAAATCTTGTAGTGAAGGATTTTGTGCTTGCAACATCGTTCCCATGGCTCCATCGGCAATAACCACTCGACTAGCAAGTGCAACTCTCAATGTCGATTGTGTTTTCATAGTGCTAGTCCCAAAAGTGAGTCCAATAGTCGGGAGATTTCCCCGACGCTTCCGCCCTCAATTCCAGCCTCTGTTTGATCTACCCAGGCTTCCAAATGACTAAAGGCCAAAACCGTGTTCAGATTATCTGAGATGGCGTTAACCATCTGCACGACTGTTTGCGAAGTAGGTGCTACTTCATTTCTCGCCAGGGCTGACCTGACTCTTCCGATGAAAATGTCTGACTCTTGCAAAATTGCGTTAGTCCACATGCGATCTTGAGAATAATTGCCATTGAGTAAGGCATAGCGAATTAACATTGGGTCAATTCCCTGGCTCAGCAACTTTGAGACGAATACTAAGTTTCCCTTACTCTTGCTCATCTTTTCCCTGTCCAAACCAATCATTCCGGCGTGGACATAAGAAGTT
>CAIJOE010000170.1 GCA_903822245.1 uncultured Actinomycetes bacterium | reverse complement strand
TGGCACGATCGCATATGCCGAAAACCCACCTAAGAAGAATCAGGATATATATCCAATTAATTTTGATGATGATTTCGATGGCTTAGTTGCCGAGGTTTATCGAATCTGCGAACTATGGATCAGCAAAGGTGTAACTATCTTCCGCGTTGATAATCCGCATACCAAACCGGTAATTTTCTGGCAGACGCTAATTGCAAAGGTTAATTCTAAATATCCTGAGGTTATCTTCTTAGCTGAAGCATTTACCAAGCCAGCCATGATGCATGCACTTGGCAAAGCCGGATTCCAACAGTCCTATACCTACTTCACATGGCGCACTACAAAACATGAGCTGACTGAATATGGCAATGAAGTATCACATCAAACGAGTTCTTTCTTTAGACCAAACTTCTGGGTTAATACGCCCGATATTTTGCCCTTCCACTTGCAGAGTGGAAATCCCGCGATCTTTGCAATCCGGGCAGCCTTGGCTGCAACAATGGTTCCGGCTTGGGGAATGTATGCCGGTTATGAGTTATTTGAACATCGCGTGCTTAGCGAAGGGCGCGAGGAGTATCTAGACTCTGAGAAGTACCAAATCAAGGTGCGTGATTGGGATGGCGCCAAAGAAACATTGATACCGCTTATTACCAAGTTAAATGCAGCCCGGAAAGCTAATGTGGCGCTGCAACGCCTGCGCAACATGCATTTCCACTTCACCGATAACGAGGCAATAATCGCTTATTCCAAGCGTGCAGGTAGCAATCTGGTGCTGGTGGTTGTCAATCTCGATCCTTCTAATGCGCAGGCGACTATGGTTCACTGGAACATGGATCTATTAGGCCTGACTTCCGATTCATTTGTGGTTGATGACCAGTTAACTGGAAATTCTTTCAACTGGGCACGCGATACCTTTGTCAGCTTAGATCCACGTGCTGATTACAACAACGTCGCGCATATCGTCGTGGTGCGGAATCCTTAACAGATGAAAATCTTTCGTCGCAAACCCTCGGCAGCTCCCAGCCAGCCCGGGGCATTGGGCGAATTAGATATTTACTTAATTGCCGAAGGTCGCCATGAAGAGCTTTGGAAAGTCTTAGGCGCTCATGTCCAGCGGGATAAAGATGGAAATTTACTCGGAACCTCATTTGCACTTTGGGCACCAAATGCTCGTGATGTTAGCTTGATTAGCGATTTAAATTACTGGGACCGCAATACCCATCGCATGTTGCGAATTGAGAATACTGGTATCTGGCAGATCTTCATTTCTGATCTAGCTCCAGGAACTAAATATAAATTTTCCATTCATACCAAGGATGGAAGTTGGGTTGACCATGCAGACCCACTTGCGCGGGCTACTGAGATTCCGCCACTTACTGCATCTATCGTAGAGGAATCAAATTTTAATTGGAGTGATAGCGATTGGATTTCCGAACGACGTAAATTTGAAGCCTGGCGTAGCGCAGTCTCAGTTTATGAAGTTCACTTAGGTTCTTGGCGAGTTGGCTTAAATTATCGCGATCTAGCTACCGAACTAGTTAAATACATGATTGAGTCGGGCTTCACCCACGTTGAGTTTCTCCCAGTCATGGAACATCCTTATGGGCCCTCCTGGGGATACCAAGTCACTTCCTTCTTTGCGCCATCATCACGCTTTGGGTCGCCCGATGAATTTAAATTCCTAGTGAATGCACTTCACAATGCCGGCATCGGCGTAATTCTCGATTGGGTACCTGCCCACTTTCCCAAAGATGAATGGGCGCTGGCTAAGTTTGATGGGACTGCACTTTATGAGCATGAAGACCCTCGTTTAGGCGAACATCCCGACTGGGGCACGCTGATCTTTAACTTCGGGCGCAATGAAGTTCGTAACTTCATCGTTGCAAGTGCGCTCTATTGGTTAACTGAATTCCACATTGATGGCCTGCGGGTAGATGCTGTTGCTTCGATGCTCTATCTAGATTATTCGCGCAAAGCAGGCGAATGGGTACCAAATAAATTTGGTGGTCGCGAAAATCTAGAAGCTGTGCAGTTACTACAAGAAGCAACTTCGACTGCTTATCGCAGCCACCCTGGCATCATGATGATCGCCGAGGAATCAACTGCCTGGCCAGGGGTAACTCGTAGTACCGACTCGGGCGGAGTCGGCTTTGGTTTTAAGTGGAATATGGGCTGGATGCATGACACATTGGAATATCTCCAACGCGACCCAATCCACCGAGTGCATCACCACAATGAAATAACTTTCTCAATTCTCTATGCCTGGTCGGAAAATTTTATGTTGCCCCTTTCGCACGATGAGGTTGTGCATGGGAAAGGCTCGCTAGTAAATAAATTTCCCGGCGATCGTTGGCAGAAACTCGCTACATTGCGTGCACTTTACGGATATATGTGGGCTCATCCTGGGAAAAAATTATTATTTATGGGCCAGGAGTTTGCCCAGAACGATGAGTGGAGCGAATCTGCCGGCTTGCAGTGGCACTTGATGCAATTTGCCGAACATCTGGGTGTTGCAAAATCATTGGCTAGCATGAATGAACTATATAAATCCACGCCAGCGCTATTCCAAAGAGATACCTCAGCTGATGGTTTCTCCTGGTTAGTCGGAACTGATGCTACTAGCAATATATTGGCATTTACTCGTTGGGATGACGATCGCAGACCGTTAGTTTGTATTACAAACTTCTCACCGGTGCCGCATGAGTTCTATCGCTTACCAATGCCGATGGCTGGTACTTGGCGCGAGGTACTTAATACCGATGATCTAGCCTTCGGGGGCAGCGGTTCAGTTAATCAACCAATCGAAATTTCCGCTGGTTCAGATGCGGTAATCACTTTAAAAGTGCCACCGCTCGCCACCCTCTGGCTAGCTTTAGCTAGCAATTAGCGCTGGTTTTAGCTTACTTTTCGGTCGCTTCGCCTTTGGCATTGCCACTTAATAAAGCCCGTGAAAATAGTGGTACCGAACAAGCCATTATTCCGGGAATCAGAAGGGCTATGGCCAGTGAAGTGAACTGTGCGGTCCAGGCCACAATCCATTTTCCACTAAAAAGCAAGACGTTGTTGATGAGACCGATATGCCCAATAACTACCGCGCTAGGAAGTGCGCTGCGTTCTGTCGCTGCATTAAAAAAACTAGGTACAACAAATGAGGTACCTAACCCCCCGATAATGCAACATATTACAAATATTGTGAATGCCGCAACCTGATGTCTTTCGCCTATGGCGATTGATATTAAAACTCCAACAATAAAAGATGCGCCTCCAATGGAACTTCCGAGGTTAGCTGCTTTGTTAATCGGCATCCAGCGCAAAATTTTTGAGATACCGAGTCTTCCTACAATCATTGAACTCATGAAAAGTACGTAAGGGATCGTGATAAATCCACCCTTTATGCCAAGGTATTCCCGGCCAAAAATATTCGACCAGTCGCCCATCGAGATTTCTAAATACATGGCGCAAATCATTCCGCCGCCAATGAGCCAATCAAATTTCATTCCAGTAAACATATCTTTTACTGAAAAATGTTCTTCTTTGGCACTGGGAATTAATAATTTAGGGCGTAGTTTATTTATATAAAAGATTTTTAAAGTAAAGATAATTATAAATATTGGAATTAATTGTTGTTTGGCAGAGATAAAATTTATAAGAATTCCCGAAAGCAAGCCAGTACTCACAGCTCCTGCGGTCCAAACACCATGTAACTTAACAATTATTGGTTTTGTCATGCGATTTTGACTATCAAAAGCTTGAGTATTCACTGCTATGTGGTACGAAGAAATAGAAAATCCAACTACGAGTATTAGAAATGCAAAAATCAGAGTAGATTTAACCAGAACAATCATGGAAAAGCTCAGGTACATTAAAAATGTGCTGGCAGTTAGAACTTTATATGTGCCAAATTTATGGACCGCATGACCCACTAAGAGCAAGCTTAGAAATCCACCTATATTTCCAATACTTAAGATTGACCCAAATTGGCCATTCGTAATGCCTAATTGCGCCTTTATATCTGGAAATCTTGGAATCCAAGACATAACACCGAAACCGAAAAGGTAGAAAAGCTTTATTAAAGTTTTATATTCAAACTCAGGCGAAATCTCATTTTTAATTC
>CAIJOE010000169.1 GCA_903822245.1 uncultured Actinomycetes bacterium | reverse complement strand
CGTGGTGAGTACTTATTCCAAAAGAGTGCACCTAAGACTGGAAAAGAAGCAGCGGATGCTGGAGATTTTGAATTAGAGCAATATATTCACTTGCGAATGCTCAACGATGGCTTCTTGATTACACCATTTCATAACATGGCATTGGTATCTCCAGAGACTACTCAGGGTGATATTGATGCTCACTCAGAGGCATTTATAGCAATGTGTAAGGACTTGGTCAGTAATTAGTTAAACCCCAGGGACTCATAAAGGCTAAGCGCCTTATCGTTATCAGCATCCACATATAGCATCACTTGATTCAAACCCTTTTGCTTTAAGTAAATAAGCGCAGTAGTTGCTACTGCTTTCCCAATTCCTTGGGCATGTGAATCAGGATCCACCCCTATTACATAGAGCTCGCCTGTCGGATCTTGATTGACAAAGTCGTGATGGATCTTGGTCCAGCAAAAGCCAATAATTTTCTTGTTTTCAAAAGCGATGAAGAATCCCTCTGGGTCAAACCATGGCTCAGCCATTCGATTATCTAGATCGGCTAATGCCCAGTTTCCTTGATCGGGATGGTTTACAAATATCTTGTTATTTAACTCCAGCCATTCTTCTTTATGTAGGGTTGGATTAAAGGTGGTTATTTTAAAGTTGTGCGCTGTGGCTGGTATTTGTGTTGTTAGCGATCTGTGGAGTTTTAGGATGTGGCGCATTAGTTTGCGTTAACAGGTGCTTCTTTACCTGAACTTGGCGCTGTAAAGCGATACCCAACATTTCTAACAGTTCCAATAATTGCTTCATACTCAGGGCCAAGCTTGGAACGTAGTCTTCTGATGTGGACATCGACAGTTCTTGTGCCACCGAAGTAGTCATAACCCCAGATCTCTTGAAGAAGTTGGGCTCTTGTAAATACCCGTCCTGGGTGTTGGGCAAGGAACTTGATTAATTCAAACTCTTTGAAAGTCAGATCAAGGGCGCGGCCCTTTATCTTGGCGGTGTAAGAATTCTCATCAATTACTACTTCACCAGTTCTAATTTCTCTAGCACCTGGGTCATTTGAAAGTCTAGATACTTCTAGTTGTCCAACAGAGATACGGATACGTGCCTCTACTTCAGCAGGTCCGGCTGTATCAAGGATGACATCATTAAAGCCCCAATCTGCATTCATTGCAGAAAGTGAACCTTCAGTAGCAATAGCAATAATTGGTGCGTTCACACCAGTTGTAACTATCAGCTTCATTAATGCTTTGGCGGTAGTCAAATCTTTTCTAGCATCTAGAAATAGCACATCTACTTCTGGGACATCTATTAGAACTGATGCTTCTGCAGGTAATACGCGCACCTGATGTTGGAGCAGGCCAAGGCTCGGTAGGACCTCGGCGCTTGCGCCGAGAGTGTTAGTTAGAAGAAGAATGCGGGCCATAAGAGGTGTAAGAATACCCTCGTGAAAACCTTTCTCCCACTTGCCATTGTTCTAGGCCTTAGCTCTGCCTATGGCATCTGGTATCGCACATCTCGCGGGAAGATAAAGGGCAAGAACACCCCTAGCGCCGCTGGCGCCTTGGTTCACCTAGCTGATCTAGAAGGCGCATCCTTTGGATCAAGAGTTACCTTGCTTCAGTTCTCTAGCGCCTTTTGCAGTCCTTGCCGGGCTACAAGGGCCCTGCTTACCGATATCACCGCTGACATGGCTGATGTGGCCCATATAGATATAGATGCTGAAGGCCACCTAGAACTAGTGCGCCGGTTAGATATTCGCTCCACACCAACCACATTGATCTTGGATGGCAACCAACTAGAGGTTGGTCGGGCAGTGGGAGCACCTAAGCGCGATCAAGTTCTAAAGGCAATTGCAGCAGTTTCTAAGGTTCACTAAGTGCAAGAGAGTTGCAATTAGTCTTATTGATTTACATTCTTTAGTATTAACCCGTGCTTACAAATCAACCAGTACTTCTAACAAAGCGTCGCGTAATTGATTTCGCCCGCCTTGCTGGTTCTTTGTGTCGAAAGTCTGCGTAATTAGTTTTCTTAAATTACCTAAGACCACCCAATTCGACTTATTAAGCAAAGGAATTAAAAATGGCAATAACAGATCAAAGTAGCGAAGTAACAAGCAAATTAAATCTAATCGATGCTCGTGGACCACGGTTTGGCGCAGTAATTACTACCGTAGTACTTGCTCTCGCCCTTGTTACACACTCAGTAGTAGTAATTGCGCTACAACTAGTAGTTTTTGCAATCGGCGCCTTCATTACTCCAACAAAGACCCCGTATGCATTTATCTATAAGAAATTTGTCAAGCCGCGCCTTTCTGGTGATTTTAAGACTGAAGATATTCGCCCACCACAATTTGCCCAGCTAGTTG
>CAIJOE010000168.1 GCA_903822245.1 uncultured Actinomycetes bacterium | reverse complement strand
GGCGTTTGCCTGTTAAAGAGGGGAGGTAACCATGCAACAGGTAATAGATGTGCCAGAGTGCGACTTCTGCCATTCCATCGAACTCGAACTCCTTTATAACAAGACACGTGGTCTTCTAGTTCAATGTGAAGAGTGCGGATTTTCGCGCGTGGCATCAAATGCTCACTTAGATTCAGACACCATCACACTTCTAGCTGGATAATCAGATTTAGTTAAGAAAGGCGTAGGCCAGTGCGGCAGCGCCTTTCTGGCCCCGTAATCCAATGGCAGAGACAGAGGACTTAAAACCCTTCCAGTGTCGGTTCGAGTCCGACCGGGGGCACCAATCCGGACCATTCTCAGGTTCCTGGAATAATATGGCCACACTTGCTTGTTTAACATGTCAAGGTAGTTTTATCCGATGCAAGTAATAAGGAGAGAAATTGGAAAGTTCGAACCCAGTATTTAAGCGTGGCTACGCTGCCATGAGTAACCGTGGCTCTGTAGCAAGTGCACCATCCACCCAAGAGTTAAATGATCTCTACAACGCCCCTGCAGCATCTTCAGTGCGCACCGGACGTATGACGATCGATGATGTAGTTACTCGCACTGGAATTCTCTTTACCGTTCTTGTTGCCTCTGGTGCATTTGCTTGGAGTGTAAATCTTGGCCTCGGAATTGCAATGATCTCAATGATCGCTGCCATGATCTTAGGTTTTGTCCTCACAATGAAGGCTCGTGTAATTCCAGGATTAGCAATTGCATATGCAGCTCTTGAAGGACTGGCAATTGGAACTATTAGTCATTATTACGAAACTGCCTACCCAGGAATAGTTTCCCAAGCAATTATCGGAACACTTGCAGCCTTTGTTGGTGTGCTATTTGCCTATAAGAGTGGTCGAATTCGCGTGACCCCGAAGTTCACTCGCATGATGAGCATTGCAATGATGGGTTATATGTTCGTTGCTCTTGCTTCATTTATTTCAGCAATGTTCGGAGTTGGCCGCGGTTATGGCTTCTACGGCGTTGGCGGAATCGGGCTGCTTCTTTGTGTAGCTGGCGTTGGCCTTGCCACCTTCTTCTTAGTTATGGATTTTGATCAAGTAGAGAAGATGATCGCTGCTGGAGCACCGCACGATGAAGCTTGGCGTGCAGGCTTTGGACTGATGGTTACCGTTGTTTGGCTCTACCTAGAGATCTTGCGCTTACTTTCAATCCTGCGCGATAGATAATCTTATGGTTCGCCGGTTAGCTTTCTAGTCTCCGGCATCTTTGCAGAGAGCAGCAGTGTTAATGAAAACACTGCTGCTGTTGCTATAAATGCAGGTCGATAAGAATGAGCATCGACTAACCAACCAAGAACAACTGGACTAATAATATTTCCAAAGTCTCCAGCCATCTGCCAGAGGGCAATTACTTTTCCACCTTTTCCGCCAAATAAGTCACCAACAACTGCAGAGGCAGCAGTTCCCTCAAAAGCTCCACCAATTCCAAAGAAAATCATGGCTAAGAAGTAGAACCACCAGTGACTTGCAACAATTATGGTGGCTACGCCAGATAAGAGAGTGAAAGAACCAATCATCAGAGCAAATCTACGGCCCCTAAAATCAGATATTTTTCCAACATAAATAAGGGCAATACCTTGAACAATTGCTGCAACGGTGAATCCAAGTCCAAGAACTGTATTGGAAGCTCCTAGTTCTTCTTTAGTAAATAGTGGCAAAATTGAATTCCGAAGACCAAATAGAACCCAGTTTGTTAGAAATGAAATGGCCATGGCTGCTACATATGGATAAGACCTAAGGGCATCTTTAAGTAATACGCGATCACTAGCATCTTGCTTATTCTTAATTGATTTACCGAGCTGCTTTTCCGATAAGAAAAAAGCCGTAACAAATGATGCGCAGAGCAGGGTTGCGGCATAAACAAAAAATGGAATTCGAAGAGAGATTAGCGAAAGGATTCCACCAAAGGCTGGGCCGGCTATTCCACCTACTAGAAAACCACCGTTATATAAAGATTGGGCGCGACCACGCACGCTGTCATCTACTGATCGCATTAGCAAAGATCCAGCAGAAACTGAGAACATGACTGAACCAATTCCACCAAGAGCCCGGTAGATAAGAAGTTGGGAATAACTTTGAGCCAGGCCCGCGGCAAGGGAGGAGGCAGCTACTAAAACCAAACCAACTGCCTGCACCTTACGTTCGCCAAAGAGATCAATTAGCTTTCCAGCAGGAAGCCCCATGGCAAATCTTGCAAAAGCAAATGCTGAGATGATTGCACCTATTTGGGCATTATTAACATGAAAGGTTTTAGCAAATAGTGGAATAGCAGGAATGATCATTCCGTAGCCAAGTGCAACAAAGAAAGCTACTACCGAGAGAACATAAACCTCTCTCGGTAGTAGCCCTTTGCTACTTTTTTTGAACAATTTAGCCAACAGCCTCGCCAGCTGCTTCTTGTTGGGCTGCATGGTGAGCGGCGCCCGTACGAAGTGGATGTTCGCGAAGAATGAAAGCAAATACCAATCCGATTGCAACAACTGGAACTGCGCTCAGGAATACAACATGGAATGAGTGAACAAAGGCATGTTGAACACTTGCTTGCAGCTCTGGGGTGAAGCTCTTAAGAACCTTGGTGTTCTCCTTAAGCTGTGCAAACTTTTCTGGAGTTGCCCCAGCAAGTGCTGCTGGATTCTTAGCCTGCAGGTTTGTAATTGCTATTGGGAGATAGTGAGCCAAGCGGTTTGCATAAATGGTTCCAAAGATTGCAACGCCGATCGTTCCACCGATTGAACGGAAGAAAGTATTGGCTGAAGTGGCAACACCCATATCCTTGAAGTCAACGGCGTTTTGCAGGGCAATAACAATTGTCTGCATTGAGAAGCCAAGACCCATACCGATTAGGACAGCGTAGATCGCTAGCTGCCAGAAAGGTGTGTTTTCAGTAAGAGTAGAGAGCATGAAAATACCGATAACCATCAAGATCAAGCCGATGATTGGATAGCGCTTGTAGTGACCGTGCTTTGAAATCTGCTTTCCAGAGAAAATTGACATCGAAACAATGCCGATCATAAATGGAATCAATTTCAATCCAGAGGTAGTAGCGGTGTTGCCTTTAACTACCTGAAGGTAGAGCGGCAACATAACGATTGCACCAAACATACCGGCGCCAATTACAAAGCCAAGTAGCGAGGTAATTGAGAAGGTATGGTTCTTGAAAAGAGTGAGCGGAAGGATTGGCTCAGTTGCGCGAGATTCTTGTAGCAAGAATGCTCCAGTCAAGCCAAGAGCAAAGGCAAGAGCAACGATTGTGTGTGAGTCTGTCCAACCATGTTGTGGTCCATATACAGAGATTCCTAGAAGTAATGAAACTACTGCAGTAACAAGTAAGAAAGCACCGAGATAATCGATCTTATGCTCGCGCTTAACTTTTGGAATATGAAGTGAAGCCGTTGTGATGATTAGAGCTGCGATACCAAATGGAAGGTTGATGTAGAAAATCCAACGCCAGCCAGTAACTCCAAAAATATGTTGATGATCTGAGAAGAAACCACCTAGTAGTGGTCCAGCAACAGATGAAAGTCCCCAAACACCACCGAAGTAACCTTGATACTTACCGCGATCACGAGGTGAAACGATGTCACCAATAATTACGAAGGTAAGTGCCATCAGACCACCAGCACCAAGACCTTGAAGTGCGCGGAAGATAATTAATTGAGTCATTGATTGCGCTGCGCCTGCGGCAAAGGAGCCGATTAGAAAAGTGATGATCGCGAACTGGAATACCGGGCGACGACCATAAAGGTCTGAAATCTTTCCGTAAAGCGGGGTTGAAGCTGTTGAAGTAAGAAGGTATGCCGTCACAACCCAGGTGTAGTGGGAGAGACCATTGAAATCTTCAACGATGCTCTTTAGAGCTGTTGAGACAATTGTCTGATCAAGGGCGGCAAGGAGCATTCCGGTCATGAGACCAGAAAGGATGATCATGATTTCCTTGTGGGTTCTTTGGGTTGTTGCTGGTACTTGGTTAGACATAGGTTCCCCTAAACGTGTGACTTGATTTCCCATTGGATTATTTGTTGAAACTTAAACAAGAATCAAAGGTTACTACGGGGGATGCGAACTTTCCTCTCAGAATGGCTAGGACGGCGGGTTAATGTGATCACTAGAATGCTGGCATGAAGAGCATCGTTGCCCAGGGCTTGGTTAAGACCTATCGAAATGGTCAGGTCAAGGCCCTTGATGGCTTAAATCTAGATGTTGAAGAAGGCACCGTTTTAGGAATCCTTGGACCAAATGGAGCTGGCAAGACCACAACTGTTCGTATCTTGGCAACACTGCTTCAACCAGATTCTGGCCATGCAACTGTTGGCGGAATCGATGTTGTGAAGAATCCAAAGGCAGTTCGCGAAATTATTGGTCTCTCAGGTCAATATGCCGCAGTTGATGAAACCTTAACTGGCTGGGATAACTTAGTGATGTTTGGTCGGCTCTATCACTTATCAAGTAAGGCAGCTGAATCTCGGGCAACAGAATTACTTGAACAGTTCTCCTTAACTGAATCAGCAAAGCGACCAATTAAAACTTATTCTGGTGGTATGCGCCGTCGCTTGGACTTAGCCGCATCACTAATAATTAGGCCAAAGGTCTTGTTCCTAGATGAGCCAACAACTGGGCTTGATCCACGTGGACGTATGGAAATGTGGAACGTTATTGAAAAGTTAGTAAAAGAGGGAGTAACACTTCTTTTAACAACCCAATACCTAGATGAGGCCGATCAACTAGCCGATGAGATTGCAGTTATTGATCATGGCAAAGTAATTGCCAGGGGAACTTCTGATGAACTAAAAAGTGAAGTAGGCGGAGAGCGGGTCGAGATAGTTGTAGCTGAGGCAGATCTAATCCGCACTAGAGAAGTTATCGATCGAGTTACCGGAGCTAAAAGTAATTTGGATGAAGGGCTGCGTAAACTTTCTGCGCCAGTTTCAAATGGTGGTCAATCGCTAATTGAAGTAGTCCGTGAATTGGATGCGGCAAATATCCATCCGCTAGATATTGCGATGAAGCGACCATCATTAGATGATGTATTTATGTCACTCACAGGTCATGCTGCCGAAGAGGCGATAGCCGAAGAGACTGCCATAAAGAAGAAGAGAGGAGCTAAGAAATGATGAGAGCTGTAAGTGATGCGTTAGTTATTACTAAGCGCCAACTTCTTCAACTAACTAGAGTCCCAGAAGTACTAATTTTCAACACAATTCAGCCAGTAATGTTTGTCCTTCTATTTCGCTATGTATTTGGCGGCCTAGGAGCTGATATCCCTGGTGGGTATGTGCAATTACTTATGCCCGGAATCTTTGTGCAGACCGTTACTTTTACCCTAGCTGCAACTGCTCAAGGTCTTGCTCAAGATATGGAAAAAGGCTTGATCGATCGCTTTAGGTCACTGCCTATTGCCCGCTCTGCGGTAGTTATGGGTAGAACACTTGGAGATGGACTTCTAAATATCGTCGTTTTAATTGTTATGGGAATTGCAGGATATGTTGTTGGCTGGCGCCCAACTTCCGGAGCCTTCAAGATTTTTCTTGGCTTCCTGCTTCTACTCTTTTTTGGCTACGCACTTTCTTGGGCTGGTGTATTTGCTGGGTTGATATCTAAGGATGCGCGCGTGGTTGCAAACGTATCCTTTCTTTTCACCTTTCCACTTACCTTCCTATCCAACGCCTTTGCTTCAACTACTTCAATGCCACACGCTCTTCAATATTTTGCGGAGTGGAATCCGGTTTCAACTATGGTGGCAGCTGTGCGCCAGCTCTATGGATTTAAGAATACCTTTGGAGCGACAGCCAATTCATTTCCAAGTCAGCATCCACTAACTATGTCCTTGGTCTATATGGTGGTTTTAATGTTTATTTTTATTCCACTAAGTGTGCGCCGATATAACAGCGCAGGTAACCGAAAGTAATCTAAAAAGAGTTAGAAATAAGTCTGGGCTTCAATAACACCAACGCTAATGGTCTTGCCATTAGGGGCGGTATAGGTGACGGTTTGCCCAACCTTTGCGCCAAGTACTGCTGCGCCAAGTGGTGATTTTTCACTGTAGACATCGACATCATCAGTCGCAATTTCTCTAGAACCAAGTAGGAATTTAACTTCATCGCCAGCAATATCAACGGTGACCAACATTCCAAGACCAACAACACCTGATTCACCGGCAGGTGGGGTTCCGATATGAGCATTTTCCAACATGTGTTTTAGTTGGCGAATTCGACCTTCCATCTTTCCTTGCTCTTCACGAGCTGCGTGGTAGCCACCATTTTCTTTTAGATCGCCCTCTGCTCGAGCAGATTCAATCTTGGCAATGATGTCAGCGCGACGAGGACCCTCTAGATCTACCAATTCAGCTCGTAGGCGATCGGCAGCTTCTTGAGTAAGCCAAGTCTGGGTTTGATGTTCAGCCATAAGACGAGAAGTTTATAGGCTCTGGCAAGAATTGATACCTGCGTTTACCGCCAAGGCCCGCGTAGGAATCAGGGTAATTCTGGTTTGTGATGGGCTGCCGGCCGCAAAATCTTCAGTAACTTCGCCAACCACATTGGCGCCATAGTCTCGAGCAATCAAGCGACATTGGTGAGCTTTATTTAGATTCTTAAATTGCACTGAATATCGAATCTCGATGCCATGAGAATCCACGGCATTAAATGAAATTAAAGTGGATCGAATTTCAGGTTTTGAAAAATGGGAGGCACTCCAAACTAGCCAGCCGCCACCAATGACTGCAATCAAGATCGCCGAAATTAGCCAGGATGGAATCCTCTTATTTTTAATTCCATATCGCTGGGCTAGATGCGGATCGGTTGATCGGTGTGACATAGATATGAGTCTACAATCAAGGCATGTCATTTGGTCTAACACAGCTAGCCGCAAGTAAAGACATAAATGTTGGAATCGCTGGCTCGCTGACCATGATCGTTCTTTGCACCGGATTTGTCATACTCTTAATGAGTTTCTACCGCCGCTTCAAACGAATGCAAGCCCGAGCAATCCCTACCGAAACCAATATAGATATTGATGACCAAGATAAAGCTAACTAAGTCCGCCTTAACCAAGGGCTTTGCAGCGCTGTTAATTTCTCTTTTATTTATTGAACTCGGGATTTGGCAACTTCACCGGGCGCAGGATTCAACTAAAGCATCCCATCCAATTATTAATAGAAACGTTGCATCCCTTGACTCAATAGCCCAAGCTGGAGCAAACCTATCTCCGATGGCAATAAATCGAATGGTTGAGATGACTGGTCGCTATGTGAAGCTTTATTCAGCCCCAAACCAACCAGTGGCAAATGGAAGTTCTAAGCGCAAGGTTTCTTTGGAAGTTCGAATCCTTAAGATCTCTGGCAACCGTGGAATCTTGGTAGTTCGTGGTGTTGACTCAACAAAGTCGCAATCAATTGGCGAAGATGTGAAAGTTATTGGCCGCCTCTACCCAAGGCAGAGCACGGATGTGGCTATTCCGGCAAAAGGTGGGCTAACCAGATTAGATCCAGCCCTAGTTACTGGTGATACAAAATTAGAGTTATTCGATGGATATGTAATTGCTCAGTTGGAGCAAACTTCCTATGGCATAGCTATTAATGCCATGCGAATCTCAGCCCCGATCCAAATTTCAAAAGTCTCGGGCTATTACTGGCAACACATCACCTACGTATTTATCTGGTGGCTCTTGGCACTTATGGCCCTGGGCGCCCCGTTTTATAACCGCCTTCGCGATAAGATTGCGCCATGAGCACAGCTAATAACTCGAATCTAAAGGGCTTGGAATCGGCAATGAACCGCTTTCGTATTATGGCGATTTGGTGCGGAGTTATGTCACTTCTACTTTGGTTTGTGAATGTGCCAACCCACTATTGGATCTTTAAAGGCTCTCATCATTACTTCACCTGGGTAGCCCTAGTTCATGGCTTTACTTACCCAATCTATGTATTGGCTGCTTTTCATTACTGCCTAAAGGCCCGCAAGAGCTTTAATCAAACAATACTTTTCATTCTGGCTGGCACCCTTCCTGTTGCCTCCTTTATCGCCGAACGCCGAGCACAGGCAGAATTTCGTGCCCTTTCAAAATAATTTCCATAAGGCTTCGTTTTTAAAGTCGGCAATAAAGTCAGTTATCTATCCGCTCTATGAGCGCCGGCTTTTCTCGCGTCTTGATTTCACGCAAACTCCCCACCATGTTGGGGTAATCCTGGATGGCAATCGACGATGGGCTAAAGCAAACCCCACTCAATTCGGTGACACCTCAACTGCCCATGGGCATAAAGCCGGGGCCCATAAAATCGTTGATCTCCTGCAATGGTGTGAAGAGTCAAAAGTGCAGGTGCTTACTATTTGGTTACTTTCAAACCAGAACTTATCTAGGCCGGCCGATGAGCTTGAACCACTTTTGGAAATTATTGGTGACACTGTTGATGACTTAGTTCGGCGAGGCAATTGGGAAATACGCCCGGTTGGTTCAATGGAGCTATTGCCCAAGGCGCTACAAGATCGGTTAATCAAAGCAGCCGAGAAATCAAAAGGCATTAAAGGTGTGGTTGTTAATGTGGCAATTGGTTATGGCGGGCGAAGTGAAATTGCTGATGCCGTAAAGGCTCTAATAATTGATGGGGCAAAGGCCGGTAAGAGCGCCCAGGAGATTGCAAAGGATGTCAATGTTGATGAAATCAGTCGTTTTCTCTATACCGCGGGGCTGCCAGATCCTGATTTAGTAATTAGAACCTCCGGGGAGCAGCGCCTAGGTGGATTTCTCCTTTGGCAAAGTGCGCACTCCGAATTCTATTTCTGTGAAGCCTATTGGCCAGATTTTCGACGGATAGATTTCCTTCGAGCTATTCGGGCCTACTCACAAAGGCACCGCCGTTTTGGCGGCTAGGAAAGAATAACCGTCACCAATATTTAACTTTCTTTTTAAGCGTGTCGAAGGGGGATCGCCCCAAAGAAGTTCTAACTTTTACCTAACCCCGCTGCCCTTCTAATAAAACTAAAAAGATTGCGAGCGCCACTTGGCTAAGAAGACTTATGTCTTAGATACCAGCGTATTACTAGCAGATCCAGCCGCTCTCAATAGATTTGCAGAGCATGAAGTAATTATTCCAATCACGGTAATTACCGAGCTAGAAACCAAGCGCGATCATCCAGAGCTTGGCTACTTTGCCAGAGCCGCTCTTCGCACCCTAGATGACCTTCGAATTAGTAGTGGGCGCCTAGATCGCCCGATTAAATTAAACAAAGAAGGTGGCACCTTAAAAGTTGAACTAAATCACTCTGATACTTCCACGCTTCCATCTGGCTTTCTTCGTGATGGTTCAAATGATTCTAGAATCTTGGCTATTGCTAAAAATCTAATGGGCGAGGGAAATGACGTTGTTTTAGTCACCAAAGATCTTCCACTTCGAGTTAAGGCCTCATCAGTTGGTGTTCAATCCGAGGAATATCGCGCTGAGCTAGCGCTAAATAGTGGATGGACTGGAATGATCGAAGCCGATGTTGCAGGATCGGTAATTGATTCACTCTATGAACTAAATAAAGTTCCACATGAAATAGCCAAAGAGAACCCAGTTCACACGGGAGTAGTTCTTCACTCCGAAAAGGGAAGCGCCTTGGCCCGAGTCACCCCAGATAAGCAACTGCACTTGGTGCGCGGTGATCGATCTGCCTTTGGACTGCACGGTCGAAGCGCAGAGCAGCGAGTAGCCCTAGATCTTTTACTTGATAATGAAATTGGCATCATCTCACTCGGTGGCCGGGCTGGAACTGGTAAGAGCGCTCTTGCACTATCTGCTGGCCTTGAAGCCGTTTTGGAAAAGCGACATCACAAGAAGGTTGTCATCTTTCGCCCGCTTTATGCCGTTGGCGGCCAAGAGCTTGGCTACTTACCCGGTAGTGAGAATGAAAAGATGTCACCTTGGGCCCAAGCCGTCTTTGATACTTTGGGCGCTTTAGTCTCCCAACAAGTTATCGATGAGATTATTGACCGGGGGCTGATTGAAGTTTTGCCTCTTACCCACATTCGTGGCCGCTCCCTTCATGACTCCTTTGTCATCGTCGATGAAGCTCAGTCACTTGAGCGAGGAGTTTTGCTTACGGTCCTATCTCGGATCGGGCAAAACTCGCGTGTCATCTTGACCCACGATGTGGCCCAGCGCGACAACCTTCGAGTCGGTCGCCATGATGGCGTGGTAGCGGTGGTGGAGTCCCTTAAAGGCCACCCACTCTTCGCTCACATCACCTTGACTCGCTCTGAGCGCTCGCCAATTGCCGCCCTAGTTACTGAGATGCTGGAAGAGCCAATCAACTTCAGCCAATAAGCAAAGCCCATATTCGGCTATAAACCTGGTCCAAAGACATATCGGTAATATCGGACATCTACTGTGCTGACCTGCACTTTTATCATTGCCCAATGCTGTGAGATAAATCTTTTTTCGACACGCTATCGGGCTTTAGTTTGCCCATGTCACCCCTGGCTGTAACTCTTATGGCAAGTAAGAGAGCCAAAATCGGGCTTTTGGCCGGGTTTAGCTACTAGTAGAGAGATGGGAGGTAACGATGAATAAGTTCTTGCGCAAGCCAAGCCTGGTTCTAGGAGCTGCCTTTTTCATCTCTTTTGTTGCCGCCGTCGATACTTCCTATGCCCAAACTACCTTTCAGCAATTAGTCAGCGTCCCAGATTCCATCCCAGCCGATCCATCAGCGCCAAGTGCTGATCCTGGCCCAGCCGGAATTTCGCTAGATGAGTCCGGCGTCATCTCGGTTGATGCCAATTCAATTGCTTTGGTTTCACTAGCTGCCCGCCAAGTCGAATTGGCCAAGACTCCCCAGGGGGCAAAGTCGGTAGCCCTTGATTTGATCGACCAAAATTATGGCTGGAATTCAAGCCAAGTCTCTTGCCTTAACCAGCTTTGGAACGGTGAGAGCCACTGGAACTTTAAAGCCCACAACTACCGTTCTGGCGCCCATGGAATTCCTCAGGCACTTCCTGCTACCAAGATGGAAGTAATCGCAACTGACTGGCGCACCAACCCAGTAACTCAAATTAAATGGGGTCTGGCCTATATCAAGGCTCGCTATTCAACTCCTTGTAATGCGCTTTTAAAAAAGCATCGCTCGCATTACTACTAAGAAATACTAAAAAGCCACCAATAAATTAGTTGGGTGCTTTGCCAATTGAAATTGGCTTTGACGTCTCGGCAAAGAAATCATTGCCCTTATCGTCAACCACAATAAAGGCCGGGAAGTCTTCTACTTCAATTTTCCATACCGCCTCCATGCCAAGTTCGGCATAGTCCAGAGTTTCAACTTTCTTAATGCAATCTTGCGCCAATCTAGCCGCAGGACCACCAATTGATCCAAGGTAGAAACCACCATGCTTTTGGCAAGCTTGGGTTACTGCCTTAGAGCGATTTCCTTTTGCCAACATAATCATTGAGCCGCCGGCCACTTGGAATTGGTCAACGTAGGAATCCATTCGCCCCGCGGTAGTTGGCCCAAAAGAACCAGATGCATAGCCAACCGGAGTCTTTGCTGGGCCGGCGTAATAAACAGCATGGTCTTTCATATATTGCGGTAGGTCTTTACCAGCATCTAGAAGTTCTTTGATCTTGGCATGAGCCAAGTCGCGGGCAACGACCAAAGTTCCAGTCAGTGAAAGTCTGGTCTTAATTGGATACTTTGAAAGAGTTTTTAAAACCTCGGCCATTGGTTGATTTAAATCAATTTTCACAACTTCATCATCTAGATGCTCATCGGTAATAGCTGGAAGGAAGTGGGCTGGATCTCGCTCTAGAACTTCTAGAAATACGCCTTCTTTGGTGATTTTGGCCTTTGCTTGGCGATCTGCTGAACAAGAAACTGCAATTGCAATTGGCAGGGAAGCGCCGTGACGTGGCAAGCGAATTACTCGAACATCGTGGCAGAAGTACTTGCCACCAAATTGGGCGCCGATACCTAAGGTGCGAGTTAGTTCTAGAACTTTTTGCTCAAGTTCTATATCTCTAAAACCATGACCGGTTTGGGCGTTCCCGGAAGTTGGAAGTGAATCTAAATAGTGAGTACTTGCAAGCTTGGCAGTTTTTACCGTGTGCTCGGCAGAAGTTCCGCCAATGACAATTGCTAGGTGATACGGCGGGCAAGCTGCAGTGCCAATTGAACGAAGTTTTTCATCTAACCAATTCATAAATGAAGTTGGGTTTAATACTGCTTTTGTCTCTTGATAGAGAAATGACTTATTGGCCGAACCGCCGCCCTTAGCTATGAATAAGAAATTGTATTCATCGCCATGTTCTGAATCGGAGTAAATCTCTACCTGTGCTGGCAAGTTATTTCCAGTGTTCTTCTCATCCCAAGTAGTAACCGGGGCAAGCTGGGAATAGCGAAGATTTAGATTTGTATAGGCCTCATAGACACCTTTTGAAATTGAAATTTCATCTTTTTCGGTAGTTAGTACTCGCTGGCCTTTCTTTCCCATGATCAGAGCGGTTCCAGTATCTTGGCACATAGGCAAAACCCCGCCGGCTGAAATATTGGCGTTCTTTAAAAGATCTAGCGCAACAAAGCGATCATTTGGTGATGCTTCTTTATCATCGAGAATCCAAGCTAATTGCGACAGGTGTTCGGCGCGCAAATAATGGTTAATGTCATGAATCGCCTCTGAGGTTAAATTTGAAATAGCTTGTGGCGTTACTTTAAGAAATTCCATTCCTTCGGCCGTGAAGGTAGTTACCCCTTGGCTGGAGACTAAGCGATATTGTGTATTGTCTTTTCCAAGTGGCAAAAGGTCGCTGTAATTAAACTCAGGCATCACTTATTCCGCTGCTGGCTTTGCTTTATCTAACTTAGCTTTTGCGCCATCTAGCCAATCTTGGCAAATCTTTGCTAACTCTTCTCCGCGCTCCCAAAGAGCTAAAGATTGTTCCAGAGTGCTTTGGCCACCTTCAAGGGAGGCAACAACTTTGGCCAACTCATCACGAGCTTGTTCATAGCCAAGTTTTTCTTCTTTACTAGTTGCCATATTCGTAATCTACTCTCAATTTAATCCGAAGTCGCAGTCCCTTCGCCCTTAGCAAGGCGAATACGTAGGCGATCACCCTTTGTGAGTTCACTCGCATTTCTAACAACGCGGCCATCGGCCTTTTGAACTACTGAATAGCCGCGCTCCAAAGTGGCCTGCGGGGAAAGGGTGCGCACCTGGGAAGTGAAACTTGCTATTTCCTCAGTCGCTAGCCAAAGCCTGGAGTTAGTGGATCTAAAACTTCTAGCTCGAAGATTTGTAATTATTTCTAATCTAGAACTAATCATCGTGAGCGGCTCTTTCATACTTGGCCGATCCATAAATCCTTGAATCTTTGAAATCTCAAAATCAATTCGCCCCTGCACATAACGCTTTGCTCGTTCTCGCAAGTTTGCAATCTTGGTCAGTTCTTCATCCATATCTGGCACGACTTTCTTGCCAGCATCAGTTGGCGTGGAAGCGCGCCAGTCTGCAACTAAATCTAGAAGTGGTGCATCTTTCTCATGGCCGATGGCACTAACTATCGGCGTTTGGCAATTTGCTGCCAATCGCACGAGGGATTCATCTGAGAAGGCGAGTAAATCTTCAAATGATCCACCACCACGAGTAATGATTATTACATCAACATCTGGGTGTTCATCTAGCTCTTTTAGAGCAGCGCTTACTTCCACGACAGCTGCTGCGCCCTGCACTGCAACTTCACGGATCTCAAATCGAACCGAAGGCCAGCGACGCTTGGCATTTTCCACAACATCTTTTTCCGCATCACTATTGCGCCCACAGATTAAGCCAACTGCCTTTGGTAGAAATGGCAGTTCTTTCTTTCGATCAGTTTCAAAAAGCCCTTCTTCATAGAGCAGCTCTTTTAGTGCTTCTAGGCGAGCAATTAATTCACCAATTCCTATTTGGCGAATTTCCTTAACGCTAAAAGAGAGCGAGCCATTCTTGGCATACCAAGAGACTTTTGAATTCATTACTACGCGGGCATTTTGTGGAAGTGGTTGCATACTTTCTAATACCGATTTGTGACACATAATCGAGATGCTCATATCCGCACTTGTATCTTTAAGGCGCATGAAGACCATTTGGGCACCAGGTCGAACTGTTACTTCAGATAGTTCACCTTCGATCCATACGGCGCCAAGGCGCGATAAATAATCGCCGATTGCTTCAGAGACCACCCTTACCGGGACTGGGGAATCGGCTGAAGTTTCGAGCATGGCGCGATCCTAATAGACTGCGCTCATGGCTAAACGGGTTCTTCTTGCAGCGCCTCGCGGATATTGCGCAGGAGTGGATCGCGCGGTCGTCACCGTTGAAAAGGCCCTAGATCTATATGGTGCTCCGGTCTATGTTCGTAAAGAGATTGTTCACAATAAGCACGTCGTGCAAACCCTTGAAGCTCGCGGGGCAATATTCGTTAGTGAAAACGATGAAGTACCAGAAGGCCAAACTGTTATTTTTTCAGCCCATGGCGTTTCACCAGCCGTTCATGCATCTGCTGCAGAGCGCAATCTAAAAACTATTGATGCTACTTGCCCGTTGGTAACCAAAGTTCACCACGAAGTTAAACGCTTTGCTGCCGAGGATTTAACAATTCTTCTGATCGGCCACGAAGGCCATGAAGAAGTAGAAGGAACAGCAGGAGAAGCACCTGATCACATAATTCTAGTTGATGGCCTAGATGGCATTGATCAGATTCAAGTTAAAGATGAGAACAAGGTTGCTTGGTTATCACAAACAACTCTAAGTGTTGATGAAACTTTAACCACAGTCGCTGCTCTTAAAAAGCGCTTTCCAAAGTTGATGGATCCACCAAGTGATGACATTTGTTATGCCACACAAAACCGCCAGGTTGCCATTAAGCAAATTGCGCCACAAGTAGATTTAGTTTTAGTTGTTGGATCAAAGAATTCTTCAAACTCGGTTCGACTAGTTGAGGTTGCCTTGGAATATGGCACTAAAGCGGCATACCTAATTGATTATGCGCTCGAGGCCAAAGATCAATGGCTAGAAGGAGTTGAAACAATCGGAGTTACTTCAGGTGCATCAGTGCCAGAGATTTTAGTAAAAGACTTATTGCAGTGGCTTGCTGAGCGTGGCTTTGCCGATGTTGAAACTGTTACCGCGATGGAAGAGACTTTGCTTTTTGCGGTGCCACCAGAGTTAAGAAAAGATTTAAAGGCAGCTGGAAAGTAAGTTAAGCGCTCTTCTTTTCACGCTTTGATATTGAAAAGTGGGCTAGCCAAGCGATAACTGAGCCAATGACCATATATGGGGCCACACCAGAAAGTGCTGAAATAAATTCCAAACCGATTTTTGCTGGATGAAATCCAGCGCCGCCGATCGTTGCAAGAATAATCAATGTTGCAAAAAGAAATGCAATCGGGGGATTAACCGCATTTGTCAGTGAAGTTCCTTTGCGTCCTAGATAAAGGCCACCACCATAGGAGACTAGAAGTGCAATTCCAGTCCAGAGACCAACTTTAAAGATTGTGTATTCAAGGGCTTCTACTAGAAATATAAGTAGAAATTGCAAAACTACAACACCCGCCGCTTTAAGACCGGGGCCTTTAATAGGCTTCTTAGTACTGGCTAAAACACTGCTCATTAATCTTCCTGACTTTCTACTTCTTCTACCTCAATGAAATCTTCTGGTGCGTTTAATTCTAATTTACTTTCTAAAGAACGCACATTTTCGGAAACTTCGGGCAAAGCTTGAAGTGGCTTTCCAGCAACATCAAGTGATTTCATTCGCTTGGCTGCGGATAGAACCGTGGTCTCAGCGGTAGGGATCATCTCGTTATAAGCCTTTAGCGTGCTCTTTAAGCGTTCACCGACAGTCACGATCTTCTCATGCAAGGCAGATACATCGCGCAGAAACTTAACGGCCAAACTTTGAATTTCTTCAGCATTGGCAGCAACTCGGTTTCGGCTAAATAGATAGCCAACTGTTCTAAGTAGCGCCATCATCGAAGTTGGGGTTGCCACTGTTACACCCAAGCGAAATGAAGTCTCTAGGAAATCTGGGATTGCCTTAACTGCTTCAATAAAGATGGCATCTATTGGGGCATAGAGAATTACGAAGTCAGGTGAGGGACCCCGCTCGGCATACTTGCGCTTTGAAAGTGCTTGGATATGGGCCAATAGATCCTTTGAATGCAGGGCAAGGAGCTCTTTGCGCTCTACGTCATCTTGGGTTTCAAAAGCTTCATAGAAACGTTGGAATGGAAACTTTGAATCAATATAAATAACTGAACCACCAGGCATAGAGATGGTCACATCTGGAATCGCACCTGACTCACCAATACTTTCTGAGCCCTTTTGGCGTGTGAAATGTTCGTTCTCAATTAGTCCAGCACTTTCAAGGAGTTTTTCTAGATGAGCTTCGCCAAACTTTCCTCGAGTTTGAGCGCTAGATAAAGCGCCAGCTATTGCGCGAGTTTGGTTTACTAAATCTTTATTGTGTTCAGCCATAAAGCGAACTTGCTCTGCAATTTCAGTCTCAGCCTTGACGCGACGAAAATCGGCATCTTGTGAGGCCTTAGTTAATTTTTCAACCGTTTCTTTTACGCCAGCTAATTCAACATTTAATTTATTAGTAGCCTCTGTCTTATTTCGTTCTTCTTGTAATTGACGATTTAATTCATTAACAACTGGATCACTTTTGCCACTTCGGGACTTGGCAGCCAGAAATCCAATGCTTGCTCCAAGGAGCAGGCCGATTATTAAGCCTAAAATCAGGTTCATGCTGGCAATAGTGGCAGGAAGGACCGACAAAGCCCCGTAGGCTATGGCACTTATGAGTCTTTCAATCGGAATCGTCGGCCTGCCAAACGTGGGTAAATCGACCCTTTTTAACGCTCTGACCAAGAACAATGTTCTAGCGGCAAACTACCCATTTGCCACCATTGAACCCAATGTTGGAACCGTGGGTGTGCCAGATGATCGCCTGCCGCAGCTAGCCAAGATTTTTGGTTCCGAAAAGATCCTTCCTGCCGTCGTCTCCTTTGTAGATATCGCTGGAATTGTTAAAGGCGCCTCTGAAGGTGCTGGGCTTGGAAATAAATTCTTGCAAAATATCCGTGAGACCGATGCCATCTGTCAGGTAATCCGCGTCTTTAGTGATGAGAACGTAACTCGCGAAGGTGAGAGAACATCAGAATTCGTTGATCCAGCATCAGATATTGAAGTAATTAATACTGAGTTGGCCCTGGCCGATCTTCAAACAATTGAAAAGGCCATCCCACGTCTGGAAAAAGAAGCACGTGTGGCCAAAGAAAAGGCGCCAGTCCTGGCTGCGGCTAAGGAAGCCCAAACCCTTCTTGATTCTGGCAAATTACTTTTTGGCTCAAAGGTTGATCTAGAAGCGATCGCCGAATTGCACCTGCTTACCGCCAAACCATTTTTATATGTTTTTAATGTTGACGCTGCAGAATTAAATGATCAAGCACTTCGCGCTAAGTTAGCTGCGATGATCGCTCCAGGGGAAGCTATCTTTCTAGATGCTAAAACTGAAGCTGAACTCTCCGAATTAGAAGATGCCGACGCATTAGAGCTTCTAGAAGCAATTGGCTTAGAAGAACCTGGTCTTGCAACCTTGGCTCGCGTTGGTTTTAATACTTTAGGTTTGCAAACTTATTTAACTGCTGGTCCAAAAGAAACTCGCGCTTGGACCATTCATAAAGGTGATACCGCACCAGTTGCGGCCGGTGTGATTCACACCGATTTCCAAAAAGGTTTCATTAAGGCTGAGATCGTTTCATTTAACGATCTCCTTTCTGCTGGCACGATGGCTGATGCCAAAGCTGCAGGAAAGGTCCGAATGGAAGGTAAAGAATATGTAATGTCCGATGGCGATGTAGTGGAATTTAGGTTTAATAACTAATGACAAGAATCAAGTACGAGAAGAGCCCATATATAACCGGCGAGCTAAAAAAGCGCGATGACCTTCGAAACGTGGCAATCATTGCCCACGTTGACCATGGCAAGACCACACTGGTCGATGCCATGCTTACTCAGTCAGGTGCGTTTTCAGAGCACCAAAAAGAGGGCGAGAACCGCGATCGCGTAATGGATTCAATGGATCTAGAACGTGAAAAAGGAATTACGATTTTGGCAAAGAACACTTCGATTCGTCGAGGCGCTCAAACAGTTAACATTATTGACACCCCAGGCCACGCTGACTTCGGTGGCGAAGTAGAGCGCGGACTTGAAATGGTCGACGGCGTAATCCTTCTTGTTGATGCTTCAGAAGGCCCACTTCCACAAACACGTTTCGTATTGCGTAAGGCACTAGAGAAGAACCTGCCAGTTATCTTGGTAATTAATAAAGTTGACCGTCCAGACTCACGTATCCCAGAAGTAGTTGATGAGGCTTATGGCCTATTCATGGATCTTGATGCCAACGATGATCAAATTGAATTCCCTGTTGTTTATGCATCAGCTAAAGCTGGCCGCGCGTCAATGAACCGCCCAGAAAACGGCGTGATGCCAGATCGTGAAAATCTTGATGCACTATTTGAAGTTATCTTCAATACGATTCCAGCACCGGTTTATCATGAAGGTGCACCACTACAAGCACACGTTACAAACCTTGACTCCTCTCCTTACCTTGGTCGTTTGGCACTTTGCCGAATCCGCGAAGGTGTAATTAAAAAAGGCGAAAACGTCATGTGGATGAAAACTGATGGAACAAGTGAGCGCGTAAAGATTTCTGAACTCCTAATTACCGATGGCCTAGAGCGCGTTCCAGCACTTGAAGCAGGCCCCGGAGATATCGTCGCAATTGCTGG
>CAIJOE010000167.1 GCA_903822245.1 uncultured Actinomycetes bacterium | reverse complement strand
GTATTTTCATAACGCGGTGATCCGGGCGACTCTTCGTTGCCTAATAATACGATAGATAAAGCAGTTTTGGACAAGGTTAATTTACTAATCAAACGGGGACTATTAGGCTAAAGTTAAATTAATTGCAATTTAATGGAGGAAAAATGACTCAGTCACCCTTCTTATATATGAAGGAAAATTCCAAGACGGTACTTTGGAATGACTCCGCAGATCCAAAAGAATTGGCAGACGCCCTGACCTGGGGAATTGTTGGCGCCACCTGCAACCCAGTAATTGCACTTTCTGCTATCAAGGCAGATAAAGACCACTGGATTGGTCGAATTAAGGAATATGCCAAAGCAAACCCAACAGCTACTGATGATCAAATCGGTTGGGCCATGGTGAAAGAACTTTCAATAAATGCTGCAAAACTATTTGAACCAGAATTTGAGAAGTGGAATGGTCGAAACGGCCGTCTTTCAATTCAAACTGATCCGCGCTTATTTCGCGATCCAAAGGCACTTACTACCCAAGCAGTTGAATTCTCAAAACTAGCCAAGAACATCATCGTAAAGATTCCGGTTTCAACTGAAGCGATAAGCGCATTTGAAGAAGCTACCTACCAAGGTGTGAGCCTAAATGCCACCGTTTCATTTTCTGTGGCTCAAACCATCGCAGTTGCTGAAGCAATCGAACGCGGTCTAAAGCGCCGCGAAGCTGAAGGTCTAGATATTTCTCAAATGGGGCCGGTCTGCACAATCATGGTTGGTCGAGTAGATGACTGGACAAAAGTCTCTGCTGAAAAGGCGGGGGTTGTAATTGATCCAGGTGTCATGGAGTGGGCTGGTGTTGCCGTATTTAGAAATGCTCACAAGATCTATCAAGAGCGCGGGTATCGCACTCGCCTTCTTTCTGCTGCATTTCGTAATCACATGCACTGGAGTGGGATTTTAGGTGGCGATAGCGTGATCTCTCCCCCATATTCCTGGCAGGTAAAGATCAACAAGGCCAACATAAAGCCAAACCTAAATAGCATTAACGAGCCGCTAGATCCCAAAATCTTGAGCCCAATGCTCGATAACATCGCAGAGTTTAGAAAGATGTATGAGCCAGATGGACTTAAGGTTGAAGATTTCTCTAACTTTGGGGCAAATCAGCGCACGCTGCGTGGATTCTTGCAATCAGTAAATGACCTAGAGGCTTTTGTTCGCGATGTAACAGTTCCTAATCCAGATAAGTAAATCGGAGATAAATTAATGACAAATCAACTGCCAAAGCCAAATATCTTTAAGCCAGAAGATTCCAAGCCACTTCGCTGGGGTATTTTTGGCGCAGGTTGGATTGCTGAGGCAATGATTAAGACCATTCAATTGAATTCAAACCAAAACTTCGTCGCTGTTGCATCTAGAACGCCAGGCAAGGCAGAAGCATTTGCCACCAAGTGGAAAATGGATTCATTCCACAACTCTTATGAAGAGTTAGCAGCTCGTGAAGATATCGATGCGATTTATGTTGCAACCCTGCCTTCAGATCGACTTGAAGTTGCTTTAGTTGCTATCAATGCTGGAAAGCATGTCTTGATTGAAAAGCCAATCACGATGGACCTCTTAGAGGCCAAGGCAATTTATGCTGCAGCCAAAGAAAAAAAGGTTTTGGCAGTTGAGGCCATGTGGACCAGATTCTTGCCGCAAATGGATATTGCTCGTCAATTGGTTGCTGATGGGTCAATTGGAAAACCAGAGCTCGTAGTTTCAACCTTCTGCCAAGCAAACCTGGCGGTGCCACGTTTGTTCACTCTGGGTGGTGGAAATCCAATTATTGATATGGGTATCTACCCAATTGCACTTTCACATCAATTCTTGGGAAAGCCAGATGAGATTCATGCTTTTGCTAAATTGCATCCAAATAAGATCGATGAAGAAGTTCATGCCTTTATGCGATTTAAAGATGGTTCTAGATCTAATTTTGTGAATTCAGCTAGAAGCGCGCTACCAATAACGGCTGGAGTCTCAGGCTCTAAGGGAGCTCTTTCTTTTGGCACACCTTGGTTTACTCCTTCATCAATTACCTTGCACACAACTGAATTCAATGACAAAGGTAAGACTTGGGTAGATGAGTCAGGAATGCCAGAACACTTAGGGCTAGTCCACCAAGTCCACGCCTTTGCCCAATATCTTGAAGCCGGATTACTTGAAGCTCCGCTTTATTCACACACGGATTCACTTACAAATCTAGAAACTGCGCTAACTATTGCCGATCAAATTGGGACAGTCACCAAATAATTAAGGCTTAACGCGGTGAACCTTGTGGTTTGCTGCTTGAGCTACTGGCCTAATAATCATTGAATCAATATTTATATGGTGGGGCAACATAACCGACCAGCGAATAGTTTCAGCAATATCGGCGTCAGTAAGTGGCTTAGCCACTCCTTCATAAACCTTTGCCGCCTTTTCTAGGTCGCCACCAAATCTAACTTTGGCAAACTCATCGGTCTTAACCATGCCTGGAGCTATTTCAGTAATTCGAATTTCTTGGCCATTTAGCTCAAGGCGAAGTGTCTCGGCAATTGTTCGCTCTGCTTGCTTTGCTGCAACATAATTTCCACCAGTCTCATATGTGCGATGAGCGGCAGTAGATGACATCACAACGATGTGACCACGGCCAAAGGCTTGCATGATTGGGGTAATAGCTTTAACCATCCGAACAGTTCCAATTACATTTACTTCATAGGTCTTGCGCCACAAATCAGGCTCGGAGTTCATAATCTCAGCAGAATCAAAAGCGCCACCAGCATTATTGATCAAAATTGAAACCGGCTTACCCTTTAAGTGCGCTGCAAGTGAATCTACTTGGCCTTGATTAGTAACATCCAATTCAAAGATTTCAATATTTGAATCTTCGCCAGCCAAAGCTTTTAGGCGATCTACTCTGCGTGCTGCAGCGATAACGTGATAGCCATTTTTGGCTAGGAGTCTTGCTGTGGCGGCGCCGATACCACTTGAAGCTCCGCTAACTACGGCAATCTCTTTTTGACTCATTGGCAGATCCTACTTCTCTATTATTTGTGAAGGTGCATTAGGTGGCCACGTTCATTTAGGCTGCGAAGTGCTCGAAGCCCATCTGATGGCCAGATACTTATAGAAGTAATACTGCAAGGGGCGGCGTCAACATGGAAAAGAGTTTCAATTGGGGCCCCAGTTGCCAAACTAGTTAAAGCCTTTATTACAATGTTGTGAGCAACGACAATAATTGTCTTTCCAGGATGCTCCACAGCTAAATCTGTAAGGGCTAGTTCTATGCGCGCAGCAAGTTCAACATAAGACTCGCCAGTTTTGCCAGGACGATAAGAAACATTTGAAACCCACTGCTCCCACTCACTGGGATAGAGCTCTTGGATTTCTTTAACACTTAGCTCATCCCACTCACCAAATCCACATTCCAACCATTGCTTATCAAATGTGATTGGCAAGCTAGTTGCTTTTGAGATCGCCTGGGCAGTCTGGGTAGTGCGCTGCATTGGTGAGGAGATAAGAAGATCAGCCTTACGGATGGCAAGTTCCTTAGCCACAGCTTCTGCTTGTTTTAAGCCAGATTCACTTAGTGGTGGATTAGAGCCATCACTTCCAGAAAATCTACGTTCAGGAGTTAAATGGGTTTCACCGTGTCGAATAAAATAGATCATCGTTGGTTTTTCATTAGAAACTAAACGTTCTGAAAGAAAATTAAGTTGCATTGGAGCATTTGGGGTGCTGACATCGCCGTCTAGAGCTTTATTAGCCAAGCGATCAGCATGGGAATTTTCATCTCTTGGAATCCACTTGTAGGTAACAAGGTTTTGTGGATGGGCTTCTCTGGCATGTTTTGCTAGCAGGCGCATATCTGGGTGCTTTATCTGCCAGCGACCAGACATCTGCTCAACAACTAACTTTGAATCCATCTTGGCTTCAACTGTGGCCGTTGGATCAAGTTCATTTACTTTGCGTAGTGCAGCAAGTAACCCGTTGTATTCGGCTACGTTATTTGTAGCAATGCCAATAGTTTCATAGAGTTCAAAAAGGATTTTATTGTTTTCACTAACTACAGCGCCATAGGCCGCTGGACCAGGGTTTCCTCTGGAACCACCATCGGCAGATATCACAAAGTGACGGGCCATTAGATTCGAACCAAGATTCTGCGACACTCCTCGCAACGAACTACTTCCTCTAAATCCATTGCCCGTACTCGGTCTAATTCGATGGCATTCATTTGAATTCGACAGCCATCACACATATTTCCAAGTAGCAGCGCTGCGCCAACTCCCCCGGTTTGCCCGCAAACCTTCTCATAGAGATTTACTAGTTCACTAGAAATCTTTGGCACCAGAATTGTTCGCTCAGATTTCTTGAGCGCAATCTCGCGATCAATCTCGGATTTGGCATTTTCATACCTAACATTTAATTCAAGTTCCATCTGTTCTAGGCCGGTTAAATCACTTTGCATAGTTTGAACTATGGCCTTAGCGGCATCGACTCGCATCATGATTTCTAACTCGCCATCTTCTAACTCACTCTGGCGCTTTTGCAATGTGGCAATTTCATGCTGGATCTGTTCTAGTTCTTTGGGCGATGCGTTTCCGGCTGAAAGACGGGATTCATCTTTTGCAATTCGGTCAGTAACTGTCTCGACTTCGACTTCACTTCTGCGTAGATCAATCTTCACATCGGCAAGTTCGGCCTCTGCGGCTGCGAGGGCAACTTTGCTATCTTCTTCGCGCTTTTTTACTGCCGCAATTAGCTCATGCTCAGGCAGGTTTTTTAAGCGGTGCTGGGCAGATGAAATAGCAGTATCAATTCTTTGGAGTTCGATTAGATTATTTTGGTCTGATACCGAGGCTTTCACATCAACCCCTCTTCTGCGGTAGTACTGGTGGGCGCTGAGGGTTTCGAACCCCCGACATCTTCGGTGTAAACGAAGCGCTCTACCACTGAGCTAAGCACCCTTGTTTCTATCCCCCACTCTACAGGTGATGCGAAGGATAGAAAAATCTTGAATGTTATCGGCAATTAGCCCTTATAGAGCGGCGAGTGCTGCCTTGTAATCAGCCAAGTTGCGAGCATCGCCTAGGCCATTTACTACCTGCCAGGTGAGATTTCCTTGCTTATCAATTACAAAGGTTCCGCGCACTGCGCATCCTCGGGCCTCATCAAATACGCCATATGCCTTAGCAACCCCGCCATGTGGCCAGAAGTCTGCAAGCAATGGGAACTTATATCCTTCGGCTTCGCCAAATGCTTTAAGTGAATACATTGGATCACAAGAAATCGCAACTAGTTGCACATCATCATTTTGGAATGCTGCTAGGTCATCTCGCAGACCACATAACTCACCGGTGCAGATACCAGAAAAAGCGAATGGATAAAAAAGAACTACTACATTTTTGTTGCCCTTAAATGAGGAGAGGGTTACATCTTCACCAAATTGATTTTTCAAGGTGAAATCTGGGACTGGTGATCCAATTGTTAATGACATTCAATGGTTTCCATTCGGTTATAAGTAGTTATGGTTACTTGCGGTTAGCTTTTCGGGCAACCAATTTAGTTGCGGTCCAATCTGCCCCTGCGGAGAAAGATACCGTCTGAGACAGACCGGCAGTTGGTGCGCCATCTTGAATATCACTTGGCTCCACATAGCCAACTCGACCCATCTTGGGAGTTAATAACCAAATTGGACCAGTTTCGGAGAGAAATGTGAGGGCATCTACTAATTGATCGACTAAATCACCATCGTCTTGCCGCCACCAGAGAATTACTGCATCTATGACTTCAGTTGCATATTCTTCAATAAATTTGGTTCCGGTAACGCTCTCAATGCCATCGCGAAGTTCTTGGTCACAATCGCCATCATGGCCGATCTCCAAAATTAATTGACCCTTCTCAAGGCAAAGGCGTTCAACGCTTTGTTCGACCCCCATCGGGGTTTAGCCTCCTTCCAGGCGCTTTCACCTGATAAATGTGATCTAGTTAATTCTTGGCTAGAACCTACTGGGCTAAGTCCACTCCCCAATCGGGCTTTGCGCAAGGGGTGTGGCCAATTTATGTAAGGATAAGCCTATGAGCCAACCATTTGACGTGCCAGACCATCTGATCGATCAGCTGGTTGATACCGATCCGCTCGAGACTTCTGAATGGACCCAGTCACTAGATGCCGTGCTTGCCAATGCCGGCCCAGTTCGTGCCAGATATTTAATGCTTGCGATGTTAAAGCGCGCAGGTGAAAAAAATCTTGGAGTTCCAGCCCTTCGCGCAACTGATTACATCAACTCAATTCCACCAGCACAAGAGCCAAATTTTCCAGGAGATGAAGCAACCGAACGTCGCATCCGTGCATTTATTCGTTGGAATGCAGCGATCATGGTCCATCGTGCGCAACGTCCAGGTATTGGCGTTGGCGGACATATCTCTACATATGCTTCCTCAGCATCGCTATATGAAGTTGGATTCAACCACTTCTTTCGCGGAAAGAACCATGCTGGCGGCGGAGATCAAATATTTTTCCAAGGACATGCATCACCAGGAATGTATGCCCGTGCATTTGTTGAAGGTCGTTTAAGTGAACATCAGATGGATGGCTTTCGCCAAGAGCTGTCACACGAAGGTGGCGGACTTTCTTCATACCCACATCCACGACTTATGCCTGATTTTTGGGAGTTCCCAACAGTTTCAATGGGTCTAGGTCCAATCAATGCCATCTACCAAGCACGTTTCAATCGTTACTTGCATGGCCGAGGAATTAAAGACACAAGTGATCAAAGAGTTTGGGCATTTTTGGGAGATGGCGAAACTGATGAGCCAGAAACTCTTGGTGCACTTTCGCTAGCGGCTCGTGAAGGTTTAGATAACTTAACATTTGTTGTTAACTGCAACTTACAACGCCTAGATGGACCAGTTCGTGGAAATGGAAAGATTATTCAAGAACTTGAATCAATCTTCCGCGGTGCAGGCTGGAATGTAATAAAAGTTATTTGGGGTCGCGAGTGGGATGAACTTCTTGCTAAGGACACCGAAGGCGCACTTGTTGATTTAATGACTAAGACCACCGATGGTGATTACCAAACGTTTAAGGCGGAATCAGGTGCCTATGTTCGTGAGCACTTCTTTGGTCGCGATCCACGCACAGCTGCAATGGTTGCCGATTGGTCTGATGAAAAGATCTGGGCGCTAAAGCGTGGTGGCCATGATTACCGAAAGCTATTTGCTGCCTACAAAGAAGCAACTGAACATAAGGGCCGTCCAACAGTAATTTTGGCCAAGACAATTAAGGGTTGGACTTTGGGCTCGCACTTTGAAGCTCGAAATGCAACCCACCAAATGAAGAAGATGACTTTAGAAGATCTAAAAGCATTTAGAGATACCCTTCAAATTCCAATTTCTGATGAGCAAATCGATGCTTACACCCCGCCTTACTATCGTCCGGCAGAAGATTCTCCTGAATTCAAATATATGATGCAGCGCCGCGATTTTCTAGGCGGTTCAATTCCGGCACGGCGCAAGGAATCAACTCCGCTGCCACAACCGGGTATCGAAGTCTATGAATCAGTCATGCGAGGCTCTGGCCAGCAAGGTGTTGCCACAACAATGGCTTTTGTTCGCTTATTTAAGGATTTAGTAAAAGATGAGGGTATTGGCAAGCACTTTGTGCCAATCATTCCTGATGAGGCAAGAACCTTTGGAATGGATTCACTTTTCCCAAGCCTAAAGATTTATTCACCGCACGGCCAGCAATACACCTCGGTGGATCACAACTTGATGCTTTCCTATAAGGAATCAACCTCTGGTGTGATCTTGCATGAAGGTATTAATGAAGCTGGCTCTGTAGCTTCATTTACTGCCGTAGGTAGTTCTTATGCCACTCACAATGTGCCAATGATCCCGATCTACATCTTCTACTCAATGTTTGGATTCCAAAGAACTGGCGATGCTTTTTGGGCAGCGGCAGATCAAATGACTCGTGGCTTTGTACTTGGCGCCACCGCAGGAAGAACAACGCTAAATGGTGAAGGCCTGCAACACGAAGATGGACATTCACCTTTACTTGCATCTACAAACCCTGCAGTTGTTGCCTATGACCCAGCATTTGCTTATGAAGTAGGACATATTGTTCGCGATGGTTTGCGCAGGATGTATGGCGAGAACAGTGAAAATATTTACTATTACCTAACTATCTATAACGAGCCTTATATCCAACCTGCAGCGCCAGATAACTTAGATGTAGATGGCCTGCTAAAGGGAATGTATCTCTACGCACCAGCTAAATCTGGAAAAAAACGGGTACAACTTCTTGCCTCTGGTGTTTCAATGAACTGGGCGCTAAAGGCGCAAGAGCTACTTGCCGATGATTGGGCAATTGCTGCCGATGTTTGGTCAGTAACTTCATGGAATGAATTGCGCCGAGATGGTCTAGCAACTGATCGACACAACTTGCTAAATCCAGATGATGCTCGCACCTCATATGTCACAAAGCGTCTTAAAACCCAAAATGGTCCAGTTATTGCTGTGAGTGATTTTATGCGATCAGTTCAAGAGCAGATCGCTCCTTGGGTACCACTGCCTTATTACACACTTGGTACTGATGGCTTTGGTCTATCAGATACAAGAGGGGCACTACGTCGTCACTTCAAGGTCGACGCCGAATCAATCACTGTTGCTGCCTTGGCTCAACTAGCTGATCTAGGTGAGGTTAAGTCTAAGTTGGTTCGAGAAGCTATCAATAAGTATCGAATTGATGATGTGAGCGCAGCTGATGCTGGAAATACTGAAGGCTCAGGCTGAGTTACTTCTTCTCATTTCCTAAGTAAGCAAAAGCTGAAGTACAAATCAACATCACTCCTGGAATCATCAGGCCAGTCGTCACGTTTGTCACTTGCGCTACCCAAGAAATAATTACCTTCACGATGAAGGTTACAACCACGTTTATTAAACCTATTTGGGCAACAACTACGCTACTTGGCAGGCTGCTTGTTCTAAAAGCAATGCCGAAGAAAGTTGGCCCCAGAAACGAAGAACCAAGGCCGGCGCAGATAAAGGCAAGCAGGGAAATAGCGAACCCTAGAATTCTATGGTGACTTGAAACCAAGGTTCCCATTATTAGAAAGACGATAAAGCCAAGGCCGCCAGCTCTTGGAAATACTTTCATGAGCTCTCGCTCGGAGTAGCGCTGGAGCAATCTATGAACATTAAATCTAAGTGCGATCATCGCCGAGATAAAGCAGGCATAGCTCATAATTGAAAGAGCTGCGCTCATTTTAATAGTGTCTTTGGAATAGATAGCTGACCAATCATTAATTGAAAACTCGATCTGTATCGCCAAGATCTGTGCAAAAGAGATTACCCAGAAGGTTTTGACGCTAAGTAGCGTGGATTTAATTGAAGATTTTTCTACTACCTGCGACTTAGCAGATGCTTCAATAAAATGTGGTCCAGTGGTTTTAATTCCATAGGCAGTTGCAAGCATCATTAACGCCATTAAAGTATCGATATGCCAAGCAAGGGTAGTAAAAGGTGTTACGGCTATAGCCAAAATTGAAGTTATTAACGCGCCCAAGCTCCACGTTCCGTGAAGTCTTGGCAAAATCACTTTACCGATCTCTTCTTGGCGATGAATTGCTTGCGCATTTTGTGCGATGTGCAAGGTTGTAAGTGAAAAGCCAAGGCCGATAGTTACAAACAAGAATTGCCATCCATAATGCAGGTGTGGCACAACAGCGCTCAAACCAAAACAGCCGTAGGAGCCAAGCCAGAGAATTCTTCTAACACCGTATCGATTTACAGCCTGACTAACTAGCATGAAAGCTAATAACGAACCGACGGAGCTAAGACTAAGAATTGTTCCAAAAGTACCGTTATTTAAATGAAGGTTATCTCGAATCTCGGGAAATCTAGTCGCAGTTGCCATGGCTCCAATGCCAAAAGGTGCGAAGAGAAAGGTATAGCCCCGGCGTTCTGTTTTTGAATAATTACTTTTCAAAAGAGTGCACTCGCTAAATTTTGTCTCGCCTTAGCAAGTTCTGGATCACCTGGATCTACTAAAATAAATAGTTCCAATAGGTGTTCACGAGCAGATTTCTTTTCATCACTTTCGGCAACCTTAATAAAGGAAATCAATCGATCAAAGGCTGCTTTGTTTTGCCCGGTGGCAATTTCAATGTCGGCTGCAGAAATAACCAAGGCTAAATCACTCTTATTTGCATTAGCTTTGGCCAATGTATCTTGTGGGTTTAATCCTTCAATTCGAATAAGTAATTGGGTTTGAGCCAAGCCAAGCTTGGCCATATTCTCTCCAGGTTTTCTTGCCAGAAGTTTTTCATAGGAAAGCTTTGCTGACCTATAGTCACCTTTTTCCATGGCGGCCATAGCTTCAATTTCTTCTGGCTCTAGAGGGATTTCACTTGGCCCCGTGTTAGTAAGAGCTTTACCCACCCCGCGTTCGCTAGCAAGGGAAAGTACTTTGTCGATAACTAATCTAATTTGATCTTTTGCTGGCACTGATTCAAAGAGCGGTACCAGTTGCTCTTGAATCAGGGCGATGACAAGTGGAACTGATTTAACTTGCAGGACTTGGGAAACTTTTGGCTCTTCATCCACATTTACGGTGGCAAATACCCAGGCCGGTTCGCCATCTTCTAGTAAATCACTTTGATTGAACTTATCCATTACTTCTAGTAGTTCAATCGCCTGCGAGCTTCTAGGTGACCAACAAAGAACAATTACGACCTTTTTAGAGGAAATCGGAAGCACATCTTTGGCAAAGTTTTCTTCACGGATGGCAATCCCAGGAATCTTTGCGGCATCAACTTTTGGCTTACCAAGTGAACTTAGATCCACCGCACTTGCAAAATTCTTAGGCAGCGGCGGCAAACTCATGTGGCAATCCTACTTCGAAAGGCAATCTGGTTATTTACTAGACGGCTCGTGGATTCCGGGCATTGATACGCCAGTTTGTGGTCTAAACGGCAGAACATTGAGAATGTAATCACTGGTAGCAAAGTCAAGACCTAGATCGTGGCCCGCTTGCTCTCCAAGATACCAACGATGTTCCAGAATTTCGTGGAACATCTGGGCTTGCTCGACTCGATCACGTAGCTCTTGTGGCACTTGATTCATTACATGGTGATAGGTATCGCGAAGCCATCGGCGCGCACTGTCATGAATTGGTGGCTTTGGCATAGGTTCGCGGCCACGGAAACGATCAAATGAAGCGAGCAATCGCTTTGCCTGCAATTCCTCGGCTTGGATTCCAAGTAGTTCCATTAAGCGATTTTGGTGATAGCCAGCAGCAACTAGCTTTGGTTGGAATTTCAATTCACCTTTATCGCCATTAATGGAAACTTCAACTTCTTCCACCGCAAAACCAAGATCCTGCAATGTACGCATCGCACCTTCAACGGCGTGACGATCATCTGGATTTAAAATCTGTGGCTCTTTGAGCATCTTCCATAGCCTGCGATAGCGCTTAATAACATTCTCACTTGAGCGAATCGGATCAACTTCTGGGTGTAATACCCCTGCGATCTGTAAGTCTTCTAATTCGGCAGCAACATTGAAAAGTGAAATCTCTAAATCGTGTTCGCGTTGGCCATCAGTCAAAGTTGATTGAAATTCGCCAGTTTCGGCATCAACTAAGTAGGCAGCGAATTGATCTGCATCTCGTCTAAATAAAGTATTGGAAAGGGAGCAATCCCCCCACCAAAATCCAAGTAGATGTAGGCGTACTAAAAGAAGTGCAAGCGCGTTAGCCATATTGTTAATTTCATGCGGGGTAATTTCTGCACTCAAAATAACCCGATAAGGAAGTGAGAATGGCAGGTAATGCGTAACTAATATTGCTGGCAGCTCTTGGCCAGCGGCATCTGTTCTGTTTTCTAATACTGCTACTGGCTCAACACAAGGTGCGGCTCGGTTATTTAATTCACGAAGAACGCCATATTCACGGTTTGCAAACTCAGGAACCGTTTCCTTAACGGCATAGATCTTTGACTCTGGATCATCGGTTGCTCGAACTAAGCGAACAATATGTCTTGAGATACCGCGCATGTCGGTGAGGTTTGCTTCTTCATCCCACTCCTCCAGCGGTTTGGCCCATGGCAACCTGGCTAGTGAAGACATCTCTTCAGCTAGTCCGGTAATTCTTAGGTCAGCCACGAGGCAATTCTCTCCTATTATTATTAACGCGAGGTTAAAATCTACACATGGCTAAATTGAAACCAATCCTCAAGAGATCCTCACCTAGGCGTAAAAAGAAGGAAGCGACTCCCGAGGACTTCGGATCTAGAGGTGAGCCACTTAACAAAGCACACCCTTTTTACTTTGGATTCTTCGCTGCCTTAGGCGGTGTATTGGCAATCACCATACTTCGAGCATTTGCATCTGCAAGTCAGGCAATTTTGCTAATCATAATTTCCCTCTTCTTTGCCTCTGGACTTAATCCGGCGGTCCAATTTCTACAAAAACGAAAGATTTCAAGAAGTGGCGCCGTTGCGATAATTGTTGGATTAGTTATTGGATTTGTTGGTTTATTTATCTGGGTGGCAATTCCACCACTAGTTGATCAAGTTAATTCACTTCTAAACAATGCTCCAACTATTGTCGATAATTTAAAGAACAACGCAACAATCAATAACTTAAATCAACACTACGGAATTGTTGATGCGCTACAGAAAAAAGTTGCTGCCTCTGTTAAAGATGGTCAATTGGTGGTTAGCGCATTTGGTGGCGTCCTTGGGGTCGGTAAGGCCGTTGTTTCTGGCGCCGTAGCTGGCCTGACGATCTTAATTTTGACACTTTATTTCTTAGTCTCACTGCCTTCAGTAACTAAAGTCGCATACCGGCTAGTTCCAGCTACTCGACGTGATCGCGTTTCAAAACTAAGTGATGCAATCATTTATCGAATAGGAATCTTTGTCGGCGGTCAGGTATCTGTTGCAATTATCGCTGGCTTCTTTACTTTAATTCTTGGCTTTGCCTTAGCCCTGCCCTATAAGACCGCACTGGCAATGGTGGTTCTAATCTGTGGCCTAATTCCATTGGTGGGTCATTTCTTGGGAATCACCGTTGTGACACTAATTGCTTTGAGCAAGAGTCCAACTGCAGCAATTATTTCCTTTATTGCTTACTTAATTTATGTGCAGATTGAGAACTATCTAATTATGCCAAGAATTATGAAACGCTCACTGTCAATACCTGGGCTGGTGACAATTGTGGCTGTGCTTCTAGGAACAAGTCTTATGGGACTAATCGGTGGAATAGTTTCTGTTCCACTTGCTGCGGCAGTACTTCTGATCTTAGATGAAGTGGTATTTCCAAGATCAGACACAAACTAAATCAAAGTAGGCAGCGGAAGTCGCTGTGGTGCTAGGAGGCCAACTATTTCTGTTAATACTCGGTGAACCATTGGCTCACCTACCCAAAGATGTTTAGCACCTTCAACATTTATTAGCTTAATTTGGGGAATAACCGAAAATGCCTTGGCCGCTTGCTCTGGCTTTAAATAGTCATCATGCTCTGGAATTAACGCAGTAATTGGACGTCCATCCCTAGCCCAGAAAATTAATTCTTCAGGGTCTGAATATTTTAAAGGTGGGCTTAGAAGAATTAAACCTATGACTCTTGGATCTCTGGCGTATTTAAGCGCTAAGTCAGTTCCAAAACTCCATCCCGTAACCCAAAGTTTTTCAATCTTGAGTTCATCAAAACAATAATTCAATGCCGCTTGCACATCAAACTTCTCGCTATTGCCCTCATCGTATTGACCTTCACTTTGACCGGCCTCGCTCTTTGTTCCGCGAGTGTTAAAACGAATTATTTCGATTCCGGCAAGTTCTGGTAAACGATTAGCAGCCTTCTTATAAATATGGCTATCCATCATTCCCCCGCCAGCTGGGTTTGGGTGCAGGCAGAGCAGAGATGCCACCACTTGGCCAAGTGGCGATGAAACTTCCCCGATTAGATTGAGTCCATCGATGGTGCGAAGCGTGAATGCACGCCTATTAGCCGGCAACACAGTACTTGGACGTATTAACTCTGGCACGAAATAAGTTTAGTCTTATCGTATGAGCCTAGCGACTTTTCCAAGCCACAACCCAGTTACAAGTGAAGTAATTGCCGAGTATCGCAACACTTCACCACAAGAAGTCCAAGATGCAGTTCTTCGGGCAAAGACGGCCTGCATAGCCTGGCAGGGCCTTGGCTATAAGGGACGTAAAAAAGTATTACTTGCTTGGTGTGGTCAACTAACTAAAAGAATTGATGAGATTTCACAAATTGTCCGCGCGGAGACTGGCAAGCCAATAAGTGATGCAACGTTAGAAGTAACTTTGGCAATTGGTCATTTAGCTTGGGCTGCTAAGAATGCAGAGAAAGTATTATCTAAACAAAATCGTCCATCGGGATTACTGATGTTTAACATGAGCGCAACGGTCTCTAGAAAACCGATGGGCGTAGTTGGCGTAATTGGACCGTGGAATTACCCAATCTTTACACCGATGGGATCAATTGCTTATTCCTTGGCAGCTGGAAATACCGTTGTCTTTAAGCCAAGTGAATACACCCCAGGAGTTGGACATTGGCTGGGTGAATCATTCTCACAAGTTGCACCTTTCGCCGATATTTTCGCGGTAGTAACAGGACTTCCAGAAACCGGCGTTGCACTTACTGAATCATCGGTAGACAAGGTTTCTTTTACTGGATCTACTAGGACTGCTAAGAAAGTGGCCGCATCTTGTGCAACGCGAATGGTTCCAGTAGTTCTTGAGTGCGGCGGAAAGGATCCAGTAATAGTTGCTGGTGATGCCGATGTTGATTTAGCTGCCGAATACGCTCTTTGGTCTTCAATGTCCAACGCCGGACAGACCTGTATCGGAGCTGAAAGAGTTTATGTAGTAAATGAAGTTGCCGATAAGTTTGAGGCAAAGATTAAAGAGCTTGCACTTCAAATTCATCCAGGCGCAGATGGAAACTACGGCCCGGCAACCATGCCATCTCAATTAAAGGTAATCCAGGGCCACATTGATGACGCTGCAAGCAAGGGCGGTAGATTTCTAATTGGTGGAACCGATTCGGTAAAAGCTCCTTTTGTTGAGCCAGTAATTATTCTAGGAGTACCGGAGAACTCAACTGCCGTTACTGAAGAGACCTTTGGACCAACCTTGGTTATTAATCGGGTAGCCGATATTTCTGAAGCGATTCGACTATCAAATGCCACTAGCTATGGCTTGGCAGCCTCAGTATTTTCAAAGCGAAACGGACGAAAGATTGCCGAGCAATTGCAATGTGGCATGGTCAGCGTGAACTCAGTTATTGCCTTTGCAGCAATTGCCTCGGTTCCATTTGGCGGAGTAAAAGATAGTGGTTATGGTCGAATACATGGACCAGAAGGTCTTCTTGAATTTACTTATGCCCACACGGTAGTAAAGACACTATTTAGGATTCCAATTGATTTCACAACATTTGGCCGCACTAAATTTGCCGATAAGTTTATTAAGGGCGCTATCAAGACTTTGCACTCTAAAGGCCTTGGGTAATAACTAACTAATAACGAGGCGCGCTTTTAGATTTAAGTGTTCTTGGCTTTCGGTCATTTCGTTTGTTCCAGCAAACTGTGTGCCAATGTCGGCGTGATTCAACATCTTCTTCCAACCAAGCAACTGTGTGTGGCGTAGCAGTTGGGATTAGTTGATCACAGCCAGGGCAGCGATATGGCTTTGTTGAAGTAGAACCAGTAATTCTTCGAACGATATATAAGCCTTCAGCGTGCTCTTCAAATGTTTGCGTAGATAAAGATATGTCTCGTTCTTCATCATTTCTGGGAGCGCGCTTAGGGCCCTTCGGGTGATTTCTACGCGGGCTCATGCCTACATTATTTACTATTTCTGACTTCATTTCCCATTCGAAAGGCTGTTAGGGCAAAATAGAGAGATGAGTTCAGCAAACCTTGCCGTTGAAGTAAAAGGCCTGGTTAAGTCATATACCGGCAAGAAAACTGGCAAGAAAGTTGCAGTCGACGGTATTGATCTAAGCGTTAAGAGTGGGGAGATATTTGCCCTCCTTGGGCCAAATGGCGCTGGCAAAACAACCACTGTAGAAATACTTGAGGGTTACCGCGATCGCGATAGTGGGCAGGTTTCAGTCCTCGGGCAAGATCCCAACAACCTGGGAATCCACGGTTCAGCATGGCGAAATCGAATCGGAATTGTTCTTCAATCAACTAAAGATTCCGAAGATTTGTCGGTAAAAGAAGTCGTTCACCACTTCGCAAAGTATTACCAGAATCCAAAAGATCCTGATTTAGTAATTGCAGATGTCGGTCTTAGCGAAAAGATGAACGCTCGCGTTAACACCCTTTCTGGTGGTCAGCGAAGACGGCTAGATGTTGCCTTAGGCATTATCGGGCGGCCAGAAATACTTTTTCTAGATGAGCCAACAACTGGCTTTGACCCTGAAGCTAGACGTGCATTTTGGGAGCTAATTCTTAAACTAAAGGCCGAGGGTGTGACGATCTTGCTGACGACTCACTATCTCGATGAAGCCGAGGCTTTGGCTGATCGGGTAGCAGTAATAAATAACGGAAAGATTATTGAAGTATCAACGCCCCAAACTTTAGGTGGGCGAAATAATGCAAAGGCCCTTGTCTCTTGGTTCGAAAATGGGAAGAAAACCTCAATCCAGACAGATAACCCAACTGATGAAGTGAAGAAATTGACCGCTAGATTTACTGGTGAGATTCCCGAACTTAGCGTTACCAGACCAACTCTTGAGGAAATCTATATTTCACTGATCGGAGAAACCCATGAGTAATGGAGTTTTAAAGATCGGAATCCAGCGCGGTGCTTTAGAGATAAAACAATTCACCCGCCAACGTGAATCAGTGGTCTTCACCATGCTTTTCCCAGTTATGTTGCTCTTTATCTTTGGATCAGTGTTTAAAGACACCCTGGCTCCAGGGGTCACCTTTAGCCAATATTTCATCTCTGGAATGATCGCCTCAGGTTTGGTCAACACCGGATTTCAGCAATTAGCCATCATGATCCCAATCGAACGTGATTTTGGAACACTTAAGCGTCTTCGCGGAACTCCAATCTCGCCGGTTTCCTACTTTATGGGAAAGGCCATCTTGGTATTTACCGCCATGTTGGTTCAAGTTGGCGCACTCCTACTCTTTGGAGTTTTGTTCTTTAATTTGCACCTTCCTTCAACTTCTGAAAAGTGGTTTAGGTTCTTCTGGCTAGTTCTTTTAGGCAGTATTTGTTCTACTGTTTTAGGAATTGCATTTTCTTGCGTGCCAAAGAGTGGTCGAGGTGCATCGGCGGTAGTTTCCCCAATAGTTATCGTTTTGCAGTTCTTTAGCGGTGTGTTTTTCGTATTCTCAACTCTGCCAAAATGGATGCAAGAATTTGCCGCATTTTTCCCATTAAAGTGGCTAACCCAGGGAATGCGTTCAGTTTTCTTGCCTGATTCCTTCGCAGTCAAAGAAGTTGCTGCAAGCTGGGAAGTAAGTCGAATTCTAATTGCGCTATTGATCTGGCTAGTTGTTGGAACTGCTCTGGCACTCAAGACTTTCAGATGGCCAGATCGTTGAAAAAACTGGGCCCATTAGTTCTTCTGATCGCACTTCTTCTTCCTCTTAATCAAGCTAGCGCAGCTACAAGCAAACCAGCGCCCAAGGCAACTAACTCAACTACAAACAAGCCGGTTGTTAAACCAACAACTAAATCAAGTTTTAAAGCTTCCCTAACAAATAAAACACCTGTCGCTAAGAAGAAGGTTGTGCCAAAAAAGCGGATCGTGCGAAAGAAAGTGCAGGTAACTCCTTCACCTTCGCCAAAATGGCCACCTCCTAACTTCAGCCATAGTGGGACTATTTATGCCAAGGTCCCTACGGCTGAAGAGTTAAAGGGAGCTGCATCAAATTCTCTATCTCTCACAGCTGATTTAAAGATCTGTGAAATTCACACTTGTGGCGCAGTTTTTGTAGCATCTGAATCTGGCTGCAATTACTGGGAAGTTGATTCGGTTATTTCAAAGATAAGTGCCGATGATCCGAAGGTAAAGACTCCCCTGGGTTCACTTCGTACTTTGACCTATGGGAGTAAGGCAAAACAAATTTTAACTATCTTATTGATTAGCGATCAGCCATTAACAGATGGCGTTAGCGCTGGCGGGATTACCGCAAAGTGCTGGAATACCAGCCCTGGTGGAAAGGTTCCTTCGAACACTTACACTCCAGTTGCAACAAATGATTAGCGATTAGCTCCAGGAACCCATAGAACATCGCCAATTCCTTTATTTGCATGGCGCGCTAGCACAAAAAGAAGGTCTGATAAACGATTTAGATATTTCGCAGTAAGTGGATTTACTCCACCTCCGAAAGCATGGATTGCATTCCAAGTGCTGCGCTCAGCTCGTCTGGTAACAGTTCTTGCAACATGTAGAAGTGAAGATGCTGGAGTTCCAGATGGTAGAACAAAGCTACGTAATTCTTCCAAAGTTGAGTTGTACTTATCGATTTGCTCTTCTAAGAAAATTATTTGTGATTCTAAAACGCGAAGTGGTTCAATCTTTGGTTCATCGATAACTGGAGTACATAAGTCGGCGCCAACATCAAAGAGGTCATTTTGGACGCGAACTAGTAACTTAATAACTTCAGAATCAGTTATTTGCCCAAGGGAGAGAACTACACCGATCGATGAGTTAGCTTCATCAACGTCGGCATAAGCCCCTAGTCGTGGGTCATTTTTCGATGTTCGGCTCATATCTCCCAGTGAAGTAGTGCCATCATCGCCAGTTTTTGTGTAAATACGCGTTAGGTTAACCATGGGCGTAACCTTAATAGGTTCGTTACGATACGACCACTATGGAAAGCAATAAGGGATCATTTCGCATCACGGGCGGCTCGCGCCTTGTTGGGCAGGTCACAATTTCAGGTGCCAAGAACTCAGCCCTTAAATTAATGGCCGCCACCTTGCTTGCCCAAGGAAAGAGCACCATTACTAATGTTCCAGATATTGCAGATGTTCACATTATGGAAGAACTTTTAACTCGTCTTGGTTGTGTGTGCTCTTATGACCGAGAAGCAAAAATTCTTGAAATTGATGTCCCAGCCGTTCCAGGACACCGCGCTGATTACGACCTGGTTCGAAAGATGCGAGCTTCAATTAATGTATTAGGTCCACTTATTGCTCGAGTTGGTGAAGTTGAAGTAGCTCTGCCTGGCGGGGATGCAATTGGATCTCGTGGCATCGATTTTCATATTAAGGGTCTAACAGATCTAGGCGCTACTGCGCGCTCTGAACATGGTTTTGTAATTGCAACTGCGCCAAATGGATTAACCGGAGCCACTATCTCACTTGATTTTCCAAGTGTTGGGGCAACTGAAAATTTGATGACGGCCGCCGTGCTTGCTAAGGGAGTAACCACAATAGAAAATGCCGCACGCGAACCTGACGTTGTGGATTTAGGTGAATTTCTTATATCAATGGGCGCAAAAATCGAAGGACTTGGCTCACCAAATATAAAAATAACTGGCGTAGCAAAACTAAATCCAACTACCCATGCGACCCTGCCAGATCGAATCGTGGCTGGAACTTGGGCATTTGCCGCAGTAATGACGCAAGGTGACATAACCGTGCATGGTGGAAGAATCGAACATCTAGAAGTTCCACTAGATAAAATTGTAGAAGCAGGCGCAGTTGTAACTTCCACTGATGATGGATTTAGAGTCAAGATGGATCGGCGTCCAACAGCTGTTGATGTTGCAACCCTTCCCTACCCCGGCTTTCCTACTGACTTGCAACCATTTGTAATTACAATGAATTCAATTGCCGAAGGAAGCTCACTAGTAACTGAGAATGTATTTGAAGGTCGCTTTATGTTTGTAAATGAACTTCAGCGCCTTGGCGCAGATATCCATGTCGATGGTCATCATGCTTCAATCACTGGAAAGAAAGAATTATCTGGCGCACCAGTTGCAGCTACTGATATTCGAGCCGGCGCGGGTCTAGTACTTGCCGGCCTTGTCAGTGATGGTGTTACGACCGTGGAAGATGCTTTCCATATTGATCGTGGCTACCCCGGCTTTGCCGAGTCCCTACGCGCTCTAGGCGCGCAGGTAGAACTAATTTAATTAGTCAGTAGATTCACCGAGTACTGATACTCGGTTATTTGATACAGAAATAAACCCACCGTGAATGTTGAAATCATGAGTGGAGCCATCGGCGCCTTTGATACTCACAATTCCATCGACTAAAACACCTAAAAGCGGAGCGTGATTTGGCAATACGCCAATATCTCCCTCTTGGGTTCGAGCTGAAACCATCTTGGCTTCTCCCGACCAGACCCGCTTTTCTGGTGAAACTACTTCAACGGTTAGATTTTCAGCCATTTGAAATTATGCCTTAGCCAATTCTGCAGCGCGGCGTTCAACGTCATCCAAGCCACCACACATGAAGAATGCCTGCTCTGGAACGTGGTCATACTTTCCATCTGCAAGTGCTTCAAATGCTGCGATTGTTTCAGTTAGTGGAACGAATGAACCTTCGATGCCGGTGAATACCTTTGCAACGAAAGTGTTCTGAGATAGGAAGCGCTGAATACGACGAGCGCGACCAACCAAAATACGATCCTCTTCAGAAAGTTCATCAATACCAAGAATTGCAATGATGTCTTGAAGATCTTTATAGCGCTGAAGGATTTGCTTAATTCGGTTTGCAACACGGAAGTGGTGCTCACCGATATAGCGTGGATCCAAGATGCGAGATGTTGAGTCAAGTGGGTCTACCGCAGGATAGATACCAAGCTCTGAGATTGGACGAGATAGAACTG
>CAIJOE010000166.1 GCA_903822245.1 uncultured Actinomycetes bacterium | reverse complement strand
TATCACGACATGATTCAGTCAAGTAATTTTAATTCTGATCGAGTCAAGACTGTTAAGAAGCTTGGGTTTGCTGGAGCCCCTATGCATGACGCTTTATTGCTTAAGTTAAACGAAGCCTTCTCCCCTGAATTATTTGTAAATCATTATGGTTCCAGTGAAATTTATACCTACACTATCAACCAGGATGCTGTAAAGAAACCAGGGTGTGCTGGTAAAGCTGGTTTAAACGCTCGCATCAAAGTGGTCAAACTAGATCAAGGTGCTCAACAAACCAAGCCAACTGAGATAGCTGTAACTGGCCAAGAGGGGCAAATCATCTGCGATCTAACTGGCGATGAAGCATTTGAGGGTTACTGGAAGCGCCCAGATGCCGATCAAAAGACTATTCGCGATGGCTGGTACTTTACTGGAGACACTGGCTACTACGATGACGTGGGTGATTTATATGTTACTGGACGCGTTGATGACATGATTATTTCTGGTGGAGAAAATATTTCCCCCGTTGAGATTGAATCTATTTTGTCGCTGCACCCATTGGTTGGGGAGGTCGCTGTAGCTGGCCTAAAAGATGATCGTCTAGGGCAAAAAGTAGTGGCGTTTATTAGGGCTTCTGGATCTGTGGATTCAGATACCTTAGATCAATATTGTCGTGGCTCAGATTTAATCAATTTCAAACGTCCACGTGAATATGTTTTTGTGAAAGAAATTCCCAAGTCGCCAGTGGGAAAAGTATTGCGACGAATGTTAGTCGCTGGTGAGTATGAAAGAGCGTAATTTTTTACTAGAAAGACTGTATGGCAACTATCCTGAAGCACCCTTTTAGCAATATTCTAGAAAACCTAGATGGTTTTTATATCGAGATTGATGAGGCTCATCAAAGGGCTGACATTGTCCTCAAAAGGCCACCATTTAATGTCATTCAAATGCCTCAACGGGATCAACTACGAGCTGCATTTGAAGCGCTGGACTCGGATGATCGTGTTTGCATCATTGTGTTGCGAGCGGAAGGCGAGCATTTTTCTAGTGGCGGGGATATTAAGGGCTTTCTTGAGGCGACACCTGAACATGTTTCTAAATTAGCCTGGAATATTGCTGCGCCGGCTCGATGCACAAAGCCAGTAATTGCGGCTAACCACGGCTATTGTTTCGGTGTTGGCTTTGAGATATCGCTAGCATGTGATTTCCGGATCGCTGCAGAATCGACTTTGTATGCCCTGCCAGAACAAAAATTAGGCCAAATTCCTGGATCAGGAGGTTCTGCGCGCCTGCAAAAAATGGTGGGCATTACAAGAACTAAAGATATTGTGATGCGCTCTCGACGAATTAAAGGTGAGCAAGCGTATGAGTGGGGAGTAGCTACAGAGTGTGTGCCTGACGCAGAGCTCGTAAATACGGTTGCCAAGTTGGTTGATGAATTACGGGCATTTTCTCCGATGGCGCAAAGAACGGCCAAGAAGATGCTCAATGAAACTGAAGATTGTTTATTAACTACTGCAATCGAGGTTGAAGGACATTGTTATAGCCGATTACGTAGTTCAGAAGATTTTAAAGAAGGGGTTGAGGCTTTTCACGGAAAGCGACAACCTAAGTTTGTTGGCCGTTAATTTTTTATAGGAGACGTAAATAATGAAAAAGCATTTTAAAACAAAGCAAATCGCAATTGCAGTCGCATTAAGTTTAGGCGCTTCGTTAGCTTTAGCACAATCAGGCCCCATCAAAATTGGCGTTGTCACTCCTTTATCAGGAACTTATACACCTATTGGTGAGCAGGTCAAAATGGGTC
>CAIJOE010000165.1 GCA_903822245.1 uncultured Actinomycetes bacterium | reverse complement strand
ACCGAGCACCGCACCTCAGAGGATTACATTCAACTTTCAGAACTATTGCCACAAGCACTAGACGATATTGAAGCCATTTCAAATGGCGTGGGCGGTGAGGGTGTTAAATCTGGCGTCTAAGATTTAGATGCACTAACCAATGGTTTCCATCCTGGAAACATGATTGTCCTAGCTGCTCGTCCTGCTGTTGGTAAATCAACTCTTGGCTTAGATATTGCGCGTCACGCATCGATTCACAACGGTGATACTTCAGTTATCTTCTCACTTGAAATGAGCCGCTCAGAAATCACAATGCGTATGCTCTCAGCAGAAGCCCGGGTTGCACTTAACAACATTCGATCTGGCGCACTCACCGATGAAGAGTGGGGCCGCCTAGCAAAGCGCATGGGCGAGATCTCAGCTGCGCCACTATTTATTGATGATTCGCCAAATCTTTCACTCATGGAAATCCGCGCTAAGGCTCGTCGCTTAAAGCAGCGCCACAACCTGAAATTGATCATCATCGATTACCTGCAGCTGATGACAGCCGGAAAGAAAGTAGAAAACCGCCAGCAAGAAGTTTCCGAGTTCTCTCGTAATCTAAAGTTGCTTGCAAAAGAGCTTGATGTGCCAGTTATTGCAATCTCCCAGCTAAACCGTTCGCCAGAACAGCGCGCAGATAAGAAGCCAATGCTCTCTGACCTTCGTGAATCTGGTTCGATCGAGCAGGATGCAGACGTTGTAATTCTCTTGCACCGCGATGATATGTATGACGGGGCTAATCGTTCTGGTGAAGCAGATCTAATTGTGGCTAAGCACCGTAACGGTCAAACTAGAACTATTACTGTTTCAGCCCAACTTCACTTCTCACGCTTTGCCGATATGGCGCCAAGTTATTCAAGCCAAGAGCAGTCTTTTACTAAAGATAATTAATCTTTATTTTCAAATGAAAAAAGGCCTAATTGTTCTGGTCGCAGTTATTCTAATTTTTGCATCAGAAAATTCCATCGCAAGCGCGCAACCAAAAATTGGAGCTAGCTGCTCAAGCATTAATCAAACAACGACAACACCTAGTGGGAACCTAATATGCATTAAGTCAGGTAAGGGTCTTGCCTGGAGCAAAGCCAAAGTTGTGGCGATAACCCAAAAAGAAGGAGACACCTGTTCCAAATTAGGCGAACAGATTAAAAACCCTATCGGGTATCTTGAGTGTAGGTTTGCTAAGAAAAAAGCTCTTCAGTACACACAAATAAGTACAAATTCCGAAATAGCAGCAAATAATTTAACTGGAAGCAACATTCAAGACTGCAGAATCACTGATCAGCGAACTTCCAAGAATAGTGAAAATTCAATTGTGTTTCCTGCCAACCCGGAAAAAGGATTTGCAAATATAAGCACTCTCAACGTTGCGGTAATAGCTGTTGATTTTCCAGACCTAGTTGGGCAAGGCAATCCCTCTGATATTTACGGCAAAGATATTGCAAAGGTTGCAGATTGGTACAAGTGGTTCTCGAATGGAAAAATTACTCCAAAGTTTCAAACCTTTGATCGCTGGGTAAGAGCGCCAAAAGAACTTAAGAATTATGGGTTTAAAGAAGGGCTACCGGACGAGATGCAAATCCAACCGGTTTCACAAATGATCGAGCAACTGATCAATTCTGGTGGCGGTTACTTTAATT
>CAIJOE010000164.1 GCA_903822245.1 uncultured Actinomycetes bacterium | reverse complement strand
GGGCAGAAAGTATGTTCCCCACATCGCCAGGATGATGACGTAAATAAAACCGGAAGCCATGGAATCAAACCCTAATCCTAAAAAGCATGAAATGTTGGTATTTGAGTGCTTTTACTCATTGAAATTTTCTGGATTTTCCTGAACAAATGTGAGGTGATTTCGCCAGTCCCCGTCGATGTGGAGGTAGCGCTCTCTAACTCCCTCAAAGTAATAGCCCGCTTTCTCTGCCACTTTCTTGGATGCTTGGTTTTCTGGTCGTAGATTTATTTCGATTCGGTGGAGCTGCAAATCCTTAAAAGCGAATTGCGTGACCGCTTTAACAGCCCTAGTTGTGTAACCCAGATTTGCACATCCTTGGTCGATCCAATAACCAATGTGGCCACCCCGATAGGCTCCCAGAACGATCCCACCCAAGGTAATTTGACCGATAAACCGTTCAACGCCATCCTGAATGAGCCAAATAGCGAAGGCCATTTGGCGCCCGGCTCTTCCTTCTCGATTGTAGTGATGAACCATTTGATGATAAGTCGGCAATCGTTCGATCTGATCAATAGCAGGACGCGTAGCTTCCCATGGCTCCAGCCATTCGCGGTTTGCTCTTCGCACAGCCTGCCAGACGAATTTATCCCGATATCGCAACGGTCGAATTCGCAGTTCGTGATCGTTAATAATCACCGGCCAGCGTCCATCCATTGCTAGCTGATTCGTTCCAAGACTATGGCGTCAACAATTTCTCCGGAAAGTGCGCCTGTTTGTGCTGCCGGAATCGTCAGCAACGCCTGAGCATCGGAAAGTGAGCACATTTCTGTTTGATCAGCCAACGGCGTGATCAGAGTCGTTCCAGTGCCAGTCCGCTCTAATGTAGACAAGATCACAGATGTAATGCCCAACGGAGATTCAATATCCGACGTGACCGCCGCTTCGATAGTTGTCCTGAATACATTTTCGACCCCAAGCATTGTCCTGATCATGGGGCGAATAAATAGTTCGGATGAAAGAAATGCTGCGATCGGATCACCTGGCAACGCGATCACAGGAACGTTATCTTCACCGATCGTTCCGAAACAATGCCTGGCAGAGCCTTCTAGATTTGGAGTGACGGAGACTATCTCACCCAGTTCATTCAGAACCTCTTTCATTAATTCGAATGACCCATCATGGCTTTCACCGCTCAGAACAATGAGATCTGCTCGTACTAACTGATCTTCGATCACTCGTCGCAATTGCTCTTGGTTTTCAGGTATTGCATGGACACGATACGCAACGGCACCAGCTTCTTTCATGGCCGTTGCCAACATCCACGAATTAGTTTCGAACTCTTCATCTTCAGAGGTCAAAAATTGTCCCGGCTCAACCAAATCATCTCCCGCAGAAATCACAACAACCCGTGGATGAGGTTGGGTAGGGAGTCGAGCCAATCCGATCGATGCAGCTAATCCGATTTGGGTTGATCTAATCCGCGATCCCTTCCGGAGTACCAACCGCTCCCCTACAAAGATATTTTCTGCCAGGGTGGCACCATGGGCATCAAGTAAGGGCATTTCAAATGGAGCAAGGGGATGAGAAATCGCCAGCACGCGAGCCAACAAATCTTTGACGGTAATCTGGGAATCCATGGTTAAACCCTACTTCTTTCGTAAGGTAATGCCATGGATTCAATCACAGAGATGAAGCGCACATTGCGGCGTCAATGTCGTGCGCAACGGCGAGAGAAATTCGTCCCAGAAAGTTGGGTTCACATCCTGGATTGCCAAGAAATTAAAAAATCAAAAATAGTGGCCACATATATCTCCTATGACTATGAGCCTCAAACCGTGGATGTCAACACGGCGCTAATCGCTGCCGGCAAACAATTGCTTCTGCCAAAGCTTCTGCCAGATAAAGATCTTATGTGGATCCAGTGGGATGGTACTCAGAAAGGGTTGGCACAGAACGGAAAGATATTTGAGCCAATCGGCGAAAAATTCATCCAAGAATCTGAGATCGATGCGGTAATAGTTCCAGCCTTACGCATTGATCGTGACGGAAGTCGACTGGGCCAAGGTGGTGGTTCGTACGATCGTGCCCTAGCACGACTAGATACGTCAAGGTGTTGGAAAATTGGGCTAGTGAGAAGTGATGAATTATCTGGCGAAAAAATCCCCACAGATATTCATGATCAAAAACTTGATGCTGCTGCGACGCCAGAGCTCATTATTCGATTTGTCAATGCTCGATTTGTCAGTCCTCGATTTGTCAGTCCTCAAATTGTCCCCAATTAACGATCTACCTCTCCGGAGTTATTCACCCGGTCGCGTT
>CAIJOE010000163.1 GCA_903822245.1 uncultured Actinomycetes bacterium | reverse complement strand
GTTGCCACCAATACTTTTTTGCCATGCACAAGTGCCGGCACCAAATAAGCAAGTGATTTACCAGTGCCAGTTCCTGCTTGAACTAATAGATGGTGGCGATCAGAGAGTGCATTAGCAACCGCCTCTGCCATTTCAATCTGGCCATCTCGAGGTTGTCCACCAATTGCGCTAACTGCAGCATCTAGTGCTGATCTAACCTTTTTTGAGTACTCACTCACTAGGGCAGGTTATTTGAAAAAAAGAAAGGGCCCGCAGTTTTACCTGCGAGCCCTTTAACTTTAATTACTTATCAGGAGCAACCTGAGGTATTTCCGCAACCTTCACAAACAAAGCATGATCCAGCCATTCTCATCTTCACACCACATGTCATACAAAGTGGTGCATCTGATTTAACGCCAGCCATCTTCTCAAACAGCTCCATTGAAGAGCCAACAGATGAGTTATCAACTGGGGCTTTCTCAATCTTTACCGCTTGTGTTTTGCTCTCACTCTTTTTAGCAGGAGCAGCCAACTTTGCAACTGGCTTCTCATCAGCTGTGTACTCACCGCTTTCTAGTGCGCGAGCGCGCTCTGCTGCTGAGTAAATACCAAGGGCAGAACGTGATTCAAATGGTAGGTAATCAAGTGCTAGACGACGGAAGATGTAATCCATAATGGATTGCGCCATGCGAATATCTGCATCATCTGTCATACCGGCTGGCTCAAAGCGCAAGTTAGTGAACTTCTCTACGAAGGTCTCTAGTGGCACGCCATATTGCAAACCAATTGATACTGCAATTGAGAAGGCATCCATTACACCGGCAAGAGTTGATCCTTGCTTACCTAGCTTTAGGAATACTTCACCAAGTGCGCCATCGGCGTATGCACCGGCAGTCATATAACCCTCTGCGCCACCAACTTGGAAAGAAGTTGTTGATGCTGGGCGTGACTTAGGTAGTCGCTTGCGAGTAGCAGTTGGGTGAACGTCGCCTGCAGCTTCTTCCTTCGCGCCCTTGCCATCTGAAAGTGGTTGACCAACCTTGCAGTTATCGCGATAGACAGCCAAAGCCTTTAGGCCAAGCTTCCAACCTTGGTAGTAGACCTCTTCGATCTCTTCCACAGTTGCATCTGAAGGCAGGTTAACTGTCTTTGAGATCGCACCTGATAGGAATGGTTGGCATGCTGCCATCATCTTCACGTGGCCCATTGCTGAGATTGAACGAATACCCATTGCGCAGTCAAAGATGTCATAGTGCTCTGGCTTTAGGCCAGGGGCATCAATGATGTTTCCGTTCTCTGCAATGTAAGCAACGATCGCTTCATTTGTCTCTTCGGTATAGCCAAGCTTGCGAAGTGCTTGTGGAATGGTCTGGTTAACAATCTGCATTGAACCACCACCGACTAGCTTCTTGAACTTAACTAGCGCTAGATCTGGTTCGATACCGGTGGTATCGCAATCCATCATCAGGCCAATTGTTCCTGTTGGCGCAAGAACTGATGCTTGCGCGTTGCGCCAGCCATTCTTTTGACCAATTTCAATTCCCTTGCTCCACTCTTTGTTTGCAACCTGCCAAACATCAGCATCTAGTGAACTAACACTCTTTGCTGCCGTTGAAGCATTTGCATGCATCTTCATTACGCGAGTATGAGCTTCGGCGTTGCGGGCATAGCCTGCGTATGGCCCAACAATTCCAGCAAGTTCTGCTGAGCGACGATATGAAACTCCAGTAAGTACTGATGTGATTGCCCCCGCTAGTTGGCGGCCACCATCTGAATCATAGGCAAGACCTGAAGCCATAAGCAGAGCGCCAAGGTTTGCATATCCGATACCGAGTTGACGGTAGTTGCGAGTGGTCTCACCGATTGGCTCAGTTGGGAAATCTGCAAAGCAAATCGAGATATCCATCGCGGTGATAATTAGCTCTGTTGCTTGCACAAACTTCTTGGTATCAAATGAACCATTTGATTCTAGGAACTTAAGCAAGTTAAGTGAAGCCAAGTTGCAAGAAGAGTTATCTAGTGACATGTATTCAGAGCAAGGATTGGAAGCGTTAATGCGACCAGTCTCTGGGTTGGTATGCCAAGCATTGATGGTGTCGTCATATTGAATTCCTGGATCAGCACAGGCCCAAGCAGCTTCAGCCATCTTGCGAAATAGTTGGCGAGCTTCAACGGTTTCGATAACTTCACCAGATGCGCGAGCAACTAGGCCAAAATCTGAACCTTGCTCATATGCGCGCATGAACTTATCTGAAACGCGAACTGAGTTATTTGCATTTTGATATTGAACCGAGATGATGTCCTTGCCACCAAGGTCCATATCAAAGCCAGCATCACGAAGGGCGCGGATCTTGTCTTCTTCGCGAACTTTGGTCTCAATGAATTCTTCGATATCTGGATGATCAACATCTAGAACAACCATCTTTGCTGCCCGGCGAGTAGCGCCACCAGACTTGATTGTTCCAGCAGAGGCATCGGCCCCGCGCATGAAGGAAACTGGACCAGAGGCTGTGCCGCCAGACTTTAGAAGTTCCTTTGATGAGCGAATACGAGAAAGGTTTAGTCCAGCTCCAGAGCCGCCTTTAAAGATCATTCCTTCTTCGCGATACCAGTTAAGGATTGAATCCATGGTGTCATCTACTGAAAGGATGAAACAAGCAGATACTTGCTGTGGTGCATTGGTTCCAACGTTAAACCAAACAGGTGAGTTAAATGAGAAGACTTGGTGCATAAGCATCCAGGTCAATTCGTGTTCGAAGATTTGGGCATCTTCATCAGATGCAAAGTAACCGTGCTCTTTTCCAGCCTTGGTATAGGTAAGAACTACGCGATCAATAACTTGCTTTAGTGACCACTCGCGGTTGTCATGTCCAACAGCGCCACGGAAATATTTGGTGGTAACAATGGTTGAAGCATTAACTGACCAAAAGTCTGGATACTCCACGCCCTTTTGCTCGAAGATTACTTCCCCACTCTTCCAGTTTGTTTGCACAACATCGCGACGCTCCCACTTGACTTCATCGTATGGGTGCTTTCCAGCAGTGGTGTAGATGCGTTCGATGGTTAAGCCCTTACCAAGAGTTTTCTTAGTATTCGAACCTGCTGGCTTATTCACGATAGACATGCGTTTGTTCCTTCTTCCGATTAGTTGTTAACTGAATTTTTTGATGCGGCAACTGGGGCTGTTGCATTTGAAGCAGATTGTGAAACTTTTGAAACGTTATATGAAGCAGTACTTGAAATCTTTGAAGGAGCTGCGCGGAGAAGTGCGATCTCGCCTTCGAAATCTTCTAAGGAGGTAAAGTTACGATATACCGAGGCAAATCTTAAGTAAGCGACCTCATCTAGCTCTCGGAGTGGCGCAAGGATTGCCATTCCAACTTCTTGGGCCTCTACCTCGGCTTGGCCATCAGAGCGAAGGGTCTCTTCAACTCTTTGGGCAAGTAGAGCTAGGTCAGCACTTTCTACTGGTCGTCCCTGGCAGGCCTTGGCCACACCTTCGATGACTTTTTCACGGCTAAAAGGTTCGCTCGCTCCAGAGCGCTTGATGATCATCAAGGCTGAGGTCTCAGAGGTAGTGAAACGACGACCACATTCGCTGCATTCGCGGCGACGGCGGATTAAGGTGCCCTCTTCCACGGGACGAGAGTCAACGACTCTAGAGTCCTCGTTGCGGCAAAATGGGCAGTTCATCGGTCTTACTCCTTGTTTTCGAGATAATGCGGGGGAAAGAGCAATATAGTCGAAAACCACAACTTATGGAACTTATTTCGCGGTCAACCCCTATATGTAGTACTAAAACTACACCCCAACTTGAGGGTTTAGAGGATGCTGTGCGGCGTGTCGGGCAAAATCAGTTCGTTACCCCGGTGGGCACGCTCGCGTTTTCCAAAATAGCCCATTCCTCGTCGGTAAATAGGCGTGAGCGGATCAAAAAGCGCTTGCCCTCTGGACTCTCTAGGGAAAATCCCCCACCCCGGCCAACGACCACATCTACGGTCAAATGGGTATGTTTCCAATATTCAAATTGGGAAGCTGACATCCAAAACTTAATTGGAGCAGCAATTCCAGGAACAATCAGTCATTACATATCTCCCTAGTAGGGCCACAGAATTTGGGTCCTACTTGGAAATTACTCCTTGTACCCCACAAACATAAGGGATGCGATGAGGGCTAGCCTTAATTAGCAGGCACCCACAGGCGCATTCCAGCGCTCACATCTGAGCTTGGTAGGTGGTTTATGGCGACTATCTGATCTACGACGGAATTTAGATCAGAGCCGCCGACCATCTTGGCAATTGACCAAAGGCTCTCACCGGCTGTTACAACTACCTGGACTTGATTGAAATGCGACTCATTTGTTACTAAAGATTTTGAGCTAACACCGCTATCAGCAGCGTTACCAACTGCGCTAAAACCAGCGCCAATCACTATCAATAGCGATGCCACAGCAAAAGTGCGGGTTAGCTTTCGTGATTGATTCTTACTCATGGGGGGAATCCATTTCTCGGAGAACTTGGGGGTTCGAACTTTTCGAACACCTGTTCTATAGAGAAATATAGCCCAGAGCACCGACACCTGCAAGTTTTTTTAGAACATTTGTTCGCTTTTTTTGAGATTCTCGGCTACCCTTATTCCATGACAAGTAAGCACCCAGATACTGAGCTAACCCCCCGCCAAGCCAAGATCCTTGAGGTCATTCAGGCCTCGGTTGCCAAGAATGGCTATGCCCCTTCTATGCGTGAGATCGGCGAGCTAGCCGGCCTAGCCTCCCCCGCCTCTGTTAAATACCAGCTAGAGATCCTGGCTGAAAAAGGACTAATCAAGCGAGCCCAGACCAAAGGCCGCGCCTTGGAGCTAACCCCAGATGAGGGAATGGCACCTGAGAAGACTCGAAATGTGCCCCTAGTTGGCCAGATTGCAGCCGGTATTCCAATCACCGCAGATCAAAATATTGACCAGGTCCACACCCTGCCTGAATCCCTAGTTGGTAAGGGCAATGTCTACATGCTCAAAGTAAAGGGCGATTCCATGATCGATGCTGGAATCTTTGATGGCGATCATGTCGTAATTAGAGAACAGAAGTCGGCTGAAAAAGGTCAGATTGTGGCAGCCATGATCGATGGCGAAGCCACCGTAAAGACTTTCTCAAAGAAGGATGGCCACTACTGGCTACTTCCAGCAAATGATGACTACGCCCCAATCCCAGCAGATGATGCGCAGATTTTGGGCAAAGTAACTGCCGTACTTCGTTCAATTAAATAGCAAGGCAAACTAAGTTCTAATACCGTCAAGATATATCTTGATGAGTGATCGCAGTTGCAATGGCTACTACAAAGACATCATCGAGCAAGCACTCGCACGATTTCTCGTGCGAGTGCTTAAAGTAATTAGAAAGTAACTAGCTTTTAATTAGAGCTAAAGGCTGCATCAAATGAGGCATCCGATGGCACGATCTGAGTCATCTTGCGAATAAAGGCTAGTGATTCTGGGCCACCTACAAGGCGATCCATTCCAGCATCTTCCCATTCGATGGAGATCGGTCCGTCATATTTGATTGCGTTGAGCGCTCTAAAGCATTGCTCCCATGGCACATCGCCATGACCAACAGATACGAAGTCCCAACCACGATATGGATTACCCCAAGGTAGGTGAGAGCCTAGGCGACCGTTTCGACCATTTAGATTGCGCTTAGCATCCTTGCAATCTACGTGATAAATAATGTCAGCAAATTCAAGAATAAATGAAACTGGATCTAGGTCTTGCCACATAAAGTGGCTTGGATCCCAGTTAAGGCCAAATGCTTTGCGATGACCAATGGCATCCAAGGTGGCCTTGGTAGTCCAGTAGTCATATGCAATCTCACTTGGGTGAACTTCGTGAGCAAAGCGCACACCAACTTCATCAAAGACATCCAGGATTGGATTCCAGCGATCTGCAAAGTCCTTATAGCCAGCCTCAATCATTGATGCTGGTGCTGGTGGAAACATTGCAACGGTGTGCCAAATAGATGAGCCAGTAAAGCCAACTACGGTCTTGACCCCAAACTTTGCTGCAGCTCTAGCCGTATCTTTCATCTCTTCTGCCGCGCGCTTTCTCACACCTTCAGGATCCCCATCGCCCCAAATACGTGGTGACAAGATTCCTTTATGGCGCTCATCAATTGGGTGATCACAAACTGCTTGACCTACTAGGTGGTTAGAGATTGCAAATACTTTCAAGTTATATTTCTTTAGAATCGCATGGCGACCTTCAATATAGCCAGGCTCATTTAGGGCGCGATCTACTTCAAAGTGATCTCCCCAGCAAGCAATTTCAAGTCCGTCATAGCCCCAGCCAGAAGCCAATTCACACATCTTCTCAAATGGAAGATCGGCCCACTGTCCGGTAAATAGTGTTACATCGCGTGCCATTTGTTTGCTCCTTAGTTCACTTTGGTTAGTTTGGATTCGTTATTAGAACTTGCTTCTACTGCTTTTAATACGTTCTGCACATTTAAGCCATCGGCAAAGGAAGGCAGGGCGGCTTTGCCGCTCTTTATTCCCATCAAGAAGTCATAGACCTCATGGGTAAAGGTGTGCTCATAGCCAAGAATGTGTCCAGGTGGCCACCAGGCCGCCACATATGGATGCTCTGCTTGGGTCACTGAGATCCTTCTAAAGCCAGCTTCAGTAGCAGGCAAAGTGTGATCATGAAACATCAATTCATTCATTGATTCAAAGGTGAATGACAAAGTTCCCTTAGAACCACTTATCTCAACGCTCATGCCATTCTTATGGCCGGTAGCAAACCTAGTTGCTTCAAAGACGCCAATCGCGCCATTATCAAAATTTGCCGTGAAGACTGCGGCGTCATCTACCGTCACATCGCCCATCTTCTCTGAGCCAGATGCGCGCAGACCACCATCTAGAGCGGCAAGTAATGGCCGCTTTTTAATAAAGGTTTTCATCTGTCCAGAAACACTTGTGATGTGAGAGCCAGTAATAAATTGTGTGGCATCTACGATGTGTGAACCAATATCACCCAGAGCACCTGATCCAGCTTTATCTTTCTCTAAGCGCCAGACAAGTGGAAACTCTGGATCAACAATCCAGTCTTGCAAGTACTCGGCTCTAACGTGATAAATCGTTCCAAGTCTTCCTTGCTCTACTAGCTGCTTAGCAAAAGCAACTGCTGGTACTCGGCGATAGTTAAAGGCCACCATTGATTGCACGCCTTTGGCCGCCGCATCTGCCGCAGCTTTGACCATGCTTTGTGCTTCTTCAGAAGTATTTGCCAGCGGCTTTTCACAAATCACGTGCTTGCCAGCGGCAAGTGCGGCATTAGAAATTTCGGCATGAGTTTCACCAGAGGTACTCACATCGATAATATCGATATCACTTCGCGCAATTACTTTGCGCCAATCTGTTTCAGTTTCTTTCCAACCAAAGGTGGCAGCAGCATCTTTT
>CAIJOE010000162.1 GCA_903822245.1 uncultured Actinomycetes bacterium | reverse complement strand
GTCCCGTTTACATCTTGGGTCATCGCAGTTTCAACGCCTTCGGTAAGTGCGCTATCGGCCTTTGCATAGGTGACCACCTTTACAGCTGTTGCTGTTGGTGCCCAGACGCGCATCTTTGTTGCAGCCTTGGTGTAGGTATTACCAAGATCGTTACCGGTGTAGGTGTATTTAGAAACGAAATCAGCGGAGTCATAAAGTTTTGCTTGCTTGCTTCCAGTTGGAACAGCGACTTCACCACTTGGTTTTTCGTAGTAAATAACTGGGTCAGCTTGACGCAACCAAATCTCGGCGGTGCCATCGGCATTGAACTTTGTAATGAAGCGATCAGCTGTAACATCCTTTGCTAACCATTCACCCTTGCGAACGATGATTCCAATGTTTTCAAACTTATCCATGTTGTTAATTTCAACCGTTGCAACTTTTCCAAAAGCATCATCGCCGGTGAACTTAACGCCATTCTTATCAACTTCGGCATCAGTGCCTGTTCCGACATTGCGCCATAACCAAAGTTCCCAGCTGGTGTAATCGGCAGCGGGGCGCTGATAGTGAACGGTTAACTTAACAACGGTCGGGTTAGCAGCAGTTGCGATTGCAGGTAACCCGATGGCGGCCATAACGGCGATCGCAACAAGGGCGAGGGCGCGCAGCAAAATGCTTTTGCGGGCAAGGGTCGAAGTGGACAGATTTGGTGAATGGAAAGTTGGAGTTCTCATAGGGCAAAAATAGTCAGGACGGGGCCCAATAGATATGTAAGCGGGGCTGAAAGGGTGGGGTGCGGGTAACGGGAGGCTAACGATTGCGGGCGGGACACAGCCTGGGCAGCGCTGCGAGGACTTGTCCCTCAAATGGCCCTTTAAGAAGGTATCCAATTGGCTAAGTTTGCAATTTTGCACTTGGACCCATGGGCATCACCTCCTTTCTAAATGCAGGTTGAGGAATTCCCGACATTCATAAGGCCATTGACTTTTCGATACTTTTCGAAGGATCACAACACATTTGAAAAAACGATATTTATTAGATTTGAATTTTTTGAATTGAAATTCTGGGTATAAAACTCTTACACGTACAGGTAGTTCGTTCTATCTCCACATTCACTAGACATCCACAGAGTTTCTGAAACTATATTTAGTTACTAATTCGCTAACTATCTTCACCACATGTCTGGAACTGAGATAAATGCGAGTAATGTTTTTGGACCAATCACCGAGTTGATTTCTGATAATAGTGTTGAAGAAATCTGGATTAATACCCCCGAGCGAATATTTGTAGCACGCAATGGGCGGTCAGAATTGACAGTGTTACTTCTTTCCGCTGAACAAGTTCGCAATCTAGTTGAACGGCTGTTGCTCTGGAGCGGGCGTCGTTTAGACCTTTCGGTGCCCTTTGTTGATGCGCGGCTACCCGATGGGTCACGTCTGCATGTCACCATTCCGGAGATAACTGCGGAACACTGGTCAGTCAACATTCGCAAGCATCTAATGCAGAAAGTATCTCTTGAGCAATTAGCCGGTCTTGGGGTTATGACGGTCGAGATGGCTGAGCTTTTACAGCGAGCAGTCACCGCTGGCTTAAATATTTTGGTAAGTGGTGGAACTCAAGCTGGGAAAACAACTATGTTAAATGCTTTGCTGTCGGCGATTCCGGTGGCGGAGCGTGTGATAACTATTGAAGAAGTTTTTGAACTAGCGCCACAGCTACCAGATGTGATTGCAATGCAAACGCGCAGTGCGAATCTACAAGGCGAAGGTGATATCTCATTACGACGACTGATTAAGGAATCACTACGTATGCGGCCATCACGAATTATTGTCGGCGAAGTTCGCGAATCTGAGGCGCTAGATCTGTTGATCGCGCTTAATTCTGGGCTACCCGGAATGGGTACCTTGCACGCAAATTCTGCGCGCGATGCGATTGCAAAACTACAGATCCTGCCGCTGCTAGCCGGTGAGAATATTTCACATAGATTTATTGCGCCAACTATTGCAAGTGCCGTCGATCTAGTTGTTCATGTTTCACTTGATAGCAATAATTTTCGCCGGGTCAGCGAAATTGCGGCTATTACTGGTCGCGTTGAGAATCTAAATCCTGAAGTAGATTCACTCTTCACTTGGAATACATCCACAAAAAGTTATGACCGTGGCTTAGGTTCACTTCCTCATCCAGAACGTTTTGCGCACCTAGAAATTGGAAATCCTAAGAATGATTTGGTGCGCAAATGAGTCAGACTTTTCGATTTTCTTCATTTTCACCAAGATGGCGGAATATAGCTATTTCCGCGACAATTGGTACGGGAATTGGATTTGCAATAACCATTTTAAGTTCAT
>CAIJOE010000161.1 GCA_903822245.1 uncultured Actinomycetes bacterium | reverse complement strand
CTGTTAGTTGCTTTAAGTGAAGACCATTTGGCAATGTGCTCTCACGAATTGTTTTACCAAGTGGGTTTGGTAATTTAGAAACTTGGCGGGCACCATCTGCGATGCCTTCAACTCTTTGTGCGTTAAGTAGTAGACGATCTAGCATTGATGAGGCCATGCCATCGGCGCTTGCAGCTGCCATATCTTTAGCATTTGCTGCCAAGATTTCAGCGCTGCTTGCATTAATTTCATCAGCCATCAACCGCAGGGCGCCAGCGCGCTCTTCACCGGTTGCTGCAATCAAAGTGCGCTCGGCAACCCTGGCCTTATCGGCGAGTTCGGCAATTATCGCAGTGGCATCCATGTTCCTAGCCTAGAGGAACATACCCTTGTCCCATGAAACGTTTCTTGAAGCTCATGCGCAATACGGCAATAGCACTAGTGGGTCTAGCGGTGGTACTTACTGGTTTCACCAAATTTATTCACTATCCCAACCCAATTGCAGCAGTGAGGCTTGGTTTAGCCCCCGCCTCTAAAACGCCAACTCTCATGCCTTGGCACATCATTAATCCTTCAACATCACCAATAGCATGGCCAACTTCAACTGAAGCCATGCCTGACACCGTTGCCTGGAAAGGTGCTCAGATTAAGTGGCAAGAGTTCTTAGATAAGACTCACACCAATGCATTTTTAGTTATAAGAAACGGCGTAATCACCTACGAGTATTACAACAAAGGTATGAGTGAGTCCACCCGTCTTCCTTCATATTCAGTGGCAAAGACGATGACTTCTTTGATCATCGGGCAGCTAATTGACCAAGGCAAGATCAAGGAAAGTGATTATTTTGTTAGCTATTTCCCCGAATATAAGACCGGCACTTCATTCGATAAGGTCACTATTCAAAGTCTGCTAGATATGCAGGCAGGTGTGGGAGTTGTTGATAATTATCCATCTGGCCCTTCAGGTTGGGGTGTTGGAATAGCGCAGATGTATGCAACTACCGATATGAATTGGTTTATTAAGCACAATCGTAAAATGGCCTTTGAACCTGGATCTAAATCGGAATATATGAGCGTTGATACCCAGTTGCTTGGAATGATTATTAGGAATGTAACCGGATCTAGTGTTTCAAATTACTTCCGTAAAAATATTTGGCAGCCACTTGGTGCCAAATATCCAGCAACCTGGAATGTTGATCACATTGGTGGAATCGAAAAGACTTTCTGCTGTTTTAACGCAACGGCAAGAGACTATGCCCGAGTGGGCTTAGCAATTATTAATGGTGGCTATGCTGGATCAAATAAGATTATTAGCACCGAGTGGATAAAGCGCCTGCAAACTCCAGTAACAACACTTGATCGCGGTTGGGGTTATGGTGCTCAGATTTGGCACCCGGCTCCAGGAATTGCAAGTGCAATGGGGCTCCATGGTCAGTGGATCTGGACTGATCCAAGTACTCGCACAGTCATCGTAAAACTATCTGATAATCCAACAGGTAAAGATGAAGATGATGCGACTGCAAAGGTATTGCTTGGCGTTAGTTCGCTGAAAAAATAGTTCCTAAGTCTTCCCCACTTAGTGCAGCTTTTAGACTGACTAGATCTGTAAGCAACATCGCTGTTCCATTTGATGTTGCGATCTGGGCTGCCTGAATTTTGGTAACCATTCCCCCGCTGCCAACGCCAGATGTGCCAACGCCACCGATCTTTGCATCAGCAAGTTCATCTAACGATAAAACAAAAGGAATTCGTTTTGCACCCACTTGTGATGGAGGGGCGTCATAAAGTGAATCTACATCTGAGACCAAAACCAACAAATCAGCCTTAACTATTTTGGCAACTAGGGCAGCTAAACGATCATTATCTCCCATGCGAATTTCATCAAATACAACTGAGTCATTCTCATTAATTATTGGTACGACTTTTAACTCAAGTAGACGAAATAGGGTGCGCTGAGCATTTTCGCGCTTGACTGAGTCTTCTACTTCATCACCGGTTAGTAATACTTGTGAGGCAACAACACCATGCTTATTTAATTCCTCAGTGTATTTAGCGATTAGCAAACCTTGGCCAACGGAGGCTGCGGCTTGTTGAGTTGCTAAATCAGTTGGGCGTTGGACTAAACCAAGTGGGGCCATACCGGCAGCAATTGCAGCAGAAGTAACAATAATTACTTCTTTATTTTGTTTCTTAAGCCCAGCAACAATTTCGACCAACTTTGCAACAGCTTGGCCGTCTAGTGAAGTTCCAGCGTTTCCAGTCAGCGTCGAAGAACCTACCTTGATAACAACACGCTTAGCGTTTGCCAGTTCATTGCGGTTCATTATTTCTCAGCCCCTTCAATCCTCGGATTCTTTGGATCAATAACGTTGTATTCCCACTGCATTGCAATTTCATCATCATTTAATTCATCGACATCATCTTCGATATAACGTCCAGCCCATGGCGATTCAATACGTAGATCCCCACCACGAGGTCCAGCCAATAGTTCGGCTCCGGCTTCAATAGTTGGATCCCAATCAAAAATAACCGCAGCTTCCCCGGCGCCAATTCTTACTTCATCTTTAGCCTTGGCACCTTTCTTAAATAGTTCGCGCTCAACACCAAGAGTTGCTAAACGATCTGCTAAGTAACCAATTGCTTCAGCATTACCAAAGTCAGTTTGCTTAACCCAGCGCACAGGCTTCTCACCAAGAACGGTGAATGAGCCATCTTCATTGGCGGTAACTGAGAATGAGGAGTCATTTACTGCAGCGGGACGCAAAACAATGCGCACCTTTTCTTGCGCTGCTTCAGCTTTTCGCTGAATTTGAATTATCTTTGCCATCGCATAGTTAAGTTCAGTTAAACCAATATGTGAAGCGGCAGAGATTTGAAATACTTCAAACCCGCGAGCTTCAAGAGTCGGTTGCACCATATCTGCCATCGCCTTGCCATCTGGAAGATCAACTTTGTTAAGCGCAATAATTCTTGGGCGCTCGGATAGTCCGCCATAGTGTGAAAGTTCTTCTTCGATGATGTCGAAATCTTTAACTGGGTCACGATCTGTTTCAAGAGTTCCGCAGTCAAGAACGTGAACTAGCGCAGCGCAGCGCTCAACATGGCGCAAGAATTCAAGGCCAAGACCTTTACCTTCTGAGGCACCTGGAATTAAACCTGGAACATCGGCAACAGTGAAGCGAGTATCCCCGGCTTGAACTACGCCTAAGTTAGGCGCAAGTGTTGTAAATGGATAATCTGCAATCTTTGGCTTAGCAGATGAGATTGCGGCAATAAGTGAGGATTTTCCAGCAGAAGGGAAACCAATTAAACCAATATCAGCAACACTCTTTAATTCAAGGTGGAGCGTGCGCTCTTCACCTGGCTCACCTTTAAGAGCAAAGCCCGGTGCCCGACGCTTTGATGATGCAAGGCCAGCATTTCCAAGACCGCCTTTGCCACCTTGCGCGGCAACAAACCGAGTGCCAAGTCCAACTAAATCTGCAAGAACAGTTCCGGCTTGATCCTTAATAACTGTTCCGTTTGGAACAGCAAGAATTAAATCCTTACCTTCTTTACCATTGCAATAATCGCCATAACCAAGTGAGCCATTAGTTGCTCTGCGGTGTGGTGAATGGTGAAAATCTAAAAGAGTCGTAGTGCCAGCATCCACAACGAGGATTACATCCCCACCGCGACCGCCATTTCCGCCATCTGGTCCACCAAGTGGCTTAAATTTTTCACGGTGAATAGATACACAACCATCGCCACCGCTGCCTGCAAAGGCATGGAGAGTTACGCGATCAACGAATGTTGCCATTTAACTCACCT
>CAIJOE010000160.1 GCA_903822245.1 uncultured Actinomycetes bacterium | reverse complement strand
GCTAAATGAGATCTGGTTGATTCTTCATACTATGCGCGGCATATTGGAAGTAAGTCCAAAGCTCTTCGCGTAGTTCTTCTGCTATCTCCAAATTGATAACCGCTTTGTGCATGCAGGCAAGCCATTGATCATGCTCCAAAGTTCCAATATGAAAAGGAGCATGGCGCATTCGAAGTCGCGGATGTCCTCTTGTGTCTGAATAAGTTGTTGGACCGCCCCAATATTGTTCAAGGAACAGTGCCAGACGCTCTTGTGCTCCAGCCAGATCTTGCTCTGGATACATGGGCCTTAAGACATCGTTTTTGGAAACTTCTTGATAAAAGCTTTTTGCTAATTCTCTAAAAGTTACCGATCCGCCTGCCCGCTCATAAAAACTAGGCTCGGACATCTTGTTTCTTCTTGCCAATTTGCAGAACAAAGTAAGAAGTTATGACACAAAGGCCGCCACTTATATAGAAGGCAAGGGAGTAATTACCAAACTTGGTATGCATCAAAGCCGCACCATAGGCTGCAATTGAGCCACCAATTTGGTGAGCGGCAAATACCCAGCCATAAACCACAGTCCCGCGCTCTGCGCCCAATACATGGCGACACAGAACAATTGTTGGCGGCACAGTTGCAACCCAGTCAAGGCCATAAAAGATTATGAAGACCAAAGTTGAAGGATGTACTGTGGCAAAGAGAATTTGTGGCAATAGGAATAGTGAGAGACCACGAAGTAAGTAATAAAAGAACAATAGTTTTCGTGGATCAATTCGATCGGTTAGAAATCCAGAAAAAATAGTTCCAACAACATCGAATACGCCAATTAGTGCAAGCAAGCTAGCGGCAGTTACTTCACCCATTCCATGATCATGGGCTGCTGGGATGAAGTGGGTTCCAACTAGCCCGGAGGTTGAAAGGCCACACACAAAGAATGAGCCTGCCAAGTACCAAAAGTCTTTGTGCTTTGTTGCCTTTACTAAAGTATCTATGGCTAACTTTCCAGCATTTTTCTGGAGTTGAAGTGGTTCAGTCCAATCATCAGGTGCGCCATATGGAGCGACGCCGGCTGTTGCTGGCTTTTCTTTTAAGAAGATATAAATCAAGGGAACCATCACAAAAGCTGAAATTGAAACGGTTATTGAAACAGTTTTCCAACCGTGATTCATTGCCAGAGTAGATAAGCCCGGCAAGAAGATTAATTGTCCAGTTGCAGTAGCGGCTGTAAGAGCGCCAATTACTAAGCCTTTTCGTTTTATAAACCAGCGATTGGCAACCGATGCGGCAAAGACCAGAGCCATCGATCCTGTACCAATACCAACAATTACTCCCCAAAGTGCAATTAAATGCCAAGGCTTTGTCATCCAAACTGTGCCAAGTGCGCCTATGCCAACTACAGATAGCGCGCTCATGACAACTCGACGTATTCCAAAGCGCTCCATAAGGGCAGCAGCAAAAGGAGCGGTCAAACCAAAGAGCAAGACGTTTACCGCAACGGCCAATGAGATCTGATCTCTGCTCCAGCCAAAAGCATCTTCTAATGGAACGATTAGAACTGAAGGGGTTGATCTAAAGCCAGCAGTTGCAACTAAGGTTAAAAAGGTAACGCCAGCAGCAGTCCAGGCTGGATGAAGTTTAGTTTTCGAGATAGCCATTTAATATTTCCCGCTCTTGCTCGGTAAGGCGGCGTGACTTCTTTGTCACCAGATCAACAGCTACTTGCACGGTCTTTACGTGGGCATGCTCGCCAGCACTCGAGAATATTTTATATTCAAGATCAAAGGCAGCGCCACCTATTTTTGACACCCAAATCTCAATATCAAAATCTTGATTAGTTTGGGTGATCGCTATTTTGTAATCCACCTCTGCTCTAGCCACCACCATGTCATCAAAGACAGGCTTTAATCCGGCTTGCACTCGGCTTTTCCAAAACATATCGATTCTGGCTTCTTGAACAAATACTAAATACTTAGCGTTATTCACATGCCCAAAGGCATCTAGGTCATCCCAGCGAATAAATTGCTTAGTCTTAAAACGCATTAACGAGTTAGCTTTCGATAGGTAACGCGGTGTGGACGAGACGCTTCAATGCCCAGGCGGGCCACTTTATTTTCTTCATAAGATTCAAAGTTTCCTTCAAACCAGAACCATTGTGAATCACCTTCATAGGCCAAGATGTGGGTTGCAACGCGGTCTAAAAACCAGCGATCGTGGGAGATAACTACGGCGCAGCCCGGAAATTCTAGAAGGGCATTTTCAAGAGAACCTAGAGTTTCAACATCTAGATCATTTGTTGGCTCATCTAGTAGAAGTAGGTTTCCACCTTGCTTAAGGGTAAGAGCTAGATTCAAACGATTTCGCTCACCACCAGAGAGAACTCCGGCCGGCTTTTGTTGATCTGGGCCTTTGAAACCAAAAGCTGAAACATAAGCACGGGATGGCATTTCAACGCCACCAACCTTTATGAAATCAAGACCATCTGAAACAACCTCCCAAAGTGATTTCTTTGGATCGATTCCACCGCGAGACTGATCAACATAGGAAATTTTTACCGTCTCACCGATCTTTACATTTCCAGAATCTGCTTGCTCTAGTCCAAGAATTGTTTTAAATAACGTGGTTTTTCCAGCGCCGTTTGGCCCAATTACTCCAACAATTCCATTGCGTGGCAAAGTAAATGAGAGATCATCTATTAGTAGTCGATCGCCAAAGCCCTTCTTTAGGTGCTCTACTTCAACAACAACATTTCCAAGGCGAGGGCCCATAGGGATTTGAATCTCTTCGAAATCTAGTTTTCGAGTCTTCTCCGCTTCAGCTGCCATCTCTTCATATCTGGCAAGTCGAGCCTTTGACTTAACTTGGCGGCCCTTGGCATTCATACGAACCCATTCAAGTTCTTCAGTCAGGCGCTTTGCGCGCTTGGCATCTTTTTGTCCTTCAATCTTTAAACGTGTTGATTTAGTTTCAAGATAAGTTGAGTAATTACCTTCATATGGATATGCCCGGCCGCGGTCGAGTTCTAGAATCCACTGCGCAACATTGTCCAAGAAATATCTATCGTGGGTAATGGCCACAACGGTTCCTGGATACTTACTTAGGTATTGCTCTAGCCAAAGTACTGATTCGGCATCTAAGTGGTTTGTTGGCTCATCTAGAAGTAGTAGATCTGGTGCCTGAAGCAAGAGCTTGCATAGGGCCACGCGTCGCTTTTCACCACCAGAAAGAACTTTCACATCAGCATCAGAAGGTGGACAGCGAAGTGCGTCCATCGCTTGTTCTAGCTGTGAATCAACATCCCAAGCATTGCGGTGATCTAACTGCTCTTGAAGTGTTCCCATTTCAGCAAGCAAGGTGTCATAGTCAGCATCTGGATTAGCCATCTCATCTGAAATTTGATTAAATCGAGCCAGCATTGCCATTGTTTCGCCAACACCTTCTTGCACATTTTCCAAAACTGTTTTGCTCTCATCTAGCTCTGGTTCTTGCAGCAAGATACCGACGGTGTAACCAGGTGAAAGGAAGGCTTCACCATTTGATGGTTGTTGCAAGCCAGCCATGATCTGAAGAACGGTGGACTTACCTGCTCCGTTTGGACCTACGACACCAATCTTGGCGCCGGGCAAGAACATCAGGGTTACATCATCGAGAATTACCTTCTCGCCATGCGCTTTACGCGCCTTCTTCATCGTATAAATAAACTCAGCCATGTGAAAACCTTATCGGTTCGAATCGGTAGACTGTGCCACGCAAAGCCTTAGTACTAGTTAATAAGCATCAATGCGCCTGTAGCTCGGTCGGATAGAGCAACCGCCTTCTAAGCGGTAGGTCGCAGGGTCGATTCCTGCCAGGCGCGCCCAATAAAAAACCGGGCCACCCCTCAGTGGCCCGGTTTTTCAACTCTTAAGAAGAGTTATTGCATTAACAACTGCGAATTAGTTACGCACCAATTTTTGCAACTAGTGATGAGATCTTCACGCCAAGAGCTGATGTCTTGTCAATCTTGATGAAACCATCATTTGGAGCTGTATCTGGGCAGCTAAATGCGTGCCATTCAACTGCGTTCTTAACAGCAGCAGACTTTTCAGCAGTTGCATACTTTGTAAGAACAAGTGCATATGTAACAACTGTGAATGGGTAGATTCCAGCAGCCTTGTTTACATAATCTAGAGTTACAACGCCATTTGTTGCGATGTCAGCTGATGCTACTTGAGCAGCCGCTGCAGCGTCATTTGGTTGTACCAAGTCACCGTGAGCGTTGATGATGTTTGCAAGACCTAGGTTATTTAGGGTTGCAAAGTTTGTCTCTGCGTATGTGATTGAGTAAGGAGTCTTAGCAGCTAGTTGAGCAACACCAGCTGATGTATTGGTTCCTTGGAAATGGATTGGATCAGCTAGAACTGCAGCCTTTGCATCAGATGATGCGAAAACCTTTGTTCCGCCAGTTACTGACGCTGTTGGCCAGTTTGTTGGATCGATCTTGCTAAATGCTGCAAGAAGGTTTCCAGTTGTTCCTGATGAATCTCCGCGGTAGATAACAGTGATTGGTTGGTTTGGAAGTGTGATCTTCTGAGTAACTTGAACAGTGTTTAGAACGATTGGGTTGCCATTAGCATCCTTAACTGCATTTCCGGCACCATCAGTCTTGAAGATTGTGCGAGAGATCTTACGGTTGTTATCAGCTTGTAGTAGTGGATCGTTCCACTTCTTGATCTTTCCAGCGAAAATTAGTGAAAGGTTCTTTGCTGAGATTGCGATTGTGCGACCTGGAGCAAAATCCTTGTACTGAACGCCGATTGGCCAAACCCATGCTGGGATGTGAATTTCTGATGCAGGAATTGCTGTTCCTGATTGTGATGTTAGGTGAGCTGAATCTGAATATGAGAAATCGTTCTTAGCTGATTCCATATCCTTCTGGCCTTGACCTGAAGAAGAAGATGCATAAGCGAATGAATCGCCAGTCTTTGCTGTGTATGCAACTTTGCAATCACCAACGATTGTTGCGACTGAAGAAGCGCCGCCTACTACGAGGGTTGTTGCTGCTTGCGCTGCGGGAACAAACGCAAGAACTACTGCTGAAGCAACTGCTGTAACAGCTGCGAGTGAGCGTGATAGCTTCATATGTACCTTTCAATAAAGAGACTGATTCGTCTTTGTGAAAGGAACTTTAGATTTCCAGAGAAACTTCAAGCCTATAAACTCTTAATGGCTACCAAACTAAAAGTGAACAAATGGTTAACTAGTTTTCAGCCTTTTTTAAGGTTTGGTTTAGCCGAAACGACCAGAAACATAGTTTTCGGTACGAGAATCCTTAGGGCGCGAGAACATCTCATTGGTTGGTCCAACTTCAATCATCTGTCCTGGGCCACCGTCAGATAGGAAGAAGGCGGTGTAATCACTCACACGAGCTGCCTGCTGCATGTTGTGGGTAACGATGATGATTGTCATGGTTTTTGCTAATTGACCAATAGTGTCTTCTATTCGAAGAGTTGATCCTGGGTCAAGGGCTGAACAAGGCTCATCCATCAGAAGTACCTTTGGGTTGACAGCCAGCGAACGCGCAATACATAAACGCTGTTGTTGTCCACCAGAAAGACCACCTGCATGGGCATCTAGACGATCTTTAACTTCACTCCATAGCCCAGAGCGGGTTAAACATTCTTCTAGTAAATCATCATTCTTTTTTTCGCTCTTAATTTGAGCCAGCTTTAAACCTGATAAGACATTTTGTCCGATCGTCATCGATGGGAATGGGTTTGGCTTTTGGAAAACCATGCCGATTTGCAAACGAATCTTTGTTACATCGGTTCCAGACTCATAAATATCTTTGCCGTCTAGCAAAACTTCACCAGCCATTGCTGCTGAAGGAATGAATTCATGCATCCGATTTAAGGTGCGAATAAATGTTGACTTACCACAACCTGAAGGTCCAATCAGAGCGGTCACTGTTCCGGCCGCAAAATCTAATGAGACATTTTCAAGTGCGTGGTGCTTACCGAACCACGCATGGATACCGCGCGCTTCTAGGCCTGAGCCAAGTGGGGCGCTACCGGGTTGCCGATTGGCTGCATGGTTTGCAGCAACGCTCGAGAGTGAATTGGTTGATTGGGCCGTTGATGACATTTCTTCTCCATTGCTTCCATTATTTTCCGAATTCACAGCGCTCATTATTTCACCTTCCGACTACCAAAGATACGGGCACTAATAAATAAAGTCAGTACCAATATGAGTAGCACCAAAATTCCAGTCCAACCACGCTGGAGTCCGCCTTCGGTGCCATCGCGCAAGCCAGACCAGATGTAATAAGGCAAGGCATTTTGGCCTCCAGAAAATGGGTTCCAATTAATTTTGTCTGATGTTCCAAGGGTAAATAGAAGCGGCGCAGTCTCGCCAGCAATCCGAGCAACACCAAGGATTACGGCTGTAATCAATCCATTTCTTGCTGCCGGAACCACAATTGTGGCAACAGTTTTCCATTGAGTTGCGCCAAGTGCAAGGCCGGCTTCACGCAATTCATTGGGCACAAGATTTAATACTTCTTGGGCAGTCCTTGTGACTGTCGGGATCATCAAAATTGCCAGTGGAAGAGCCCCAATAATGGTTGAGCCGCGAAGACTAGTTGTTAGAAGTATCGCAGCGTAGATAAAGATACCGGCCACAACAGATGGCACACCTGACATGGCTTGAACTAGGAATTGTATAAAGCCAGAGGCCTTGCCCTTAATTTCAGTTAAGTAAAGGGCTGTAAGTATTGAAAGAGGCAAGCTAATTAAAGTCGCTATAAAAATTAAGAAAAGTGTTCCGATAATCGCATGAAGTAAACCACCACTAGTTAATGGATCGCTATATGAAGTAGCCGCCATTGTGTGCGTAAAGATCTGCGGTCTAAACGCCTTTGATCCTTTGATTACAGTTGTGGCAAGCAAACTCGCAACCGGAAGGAATACCAAAATCCCACCAGTCATCATTATTGATCCCGCTAAAGTATCGGTTGCTGCCGCGCGGCCACGCTTGACCCAACTCCAGACATATTGAAAGAGCGTTCCAAAGAAGAAGAATAAGAAGGCGTATGCCAGCTTTCCCTTCATAGGAGTTAGG
>CAIJOE010000159.1 GCA_903822245.1 uncultured Actinomycetes bacterium | reverse complement strand
GCTTCTACGCTGGTAGCGCTTTCATTGGTTCCGCTATTCGTTCCGGTGGTCATTTCTGCATTCGCCCTCAGAACTTTCTATGACGGTACCGGATTTTTCAAAACGATTTTTCATCAATTTGGAATAACTTTCCCTACGCTCACGATGACCAGTAATGCTGTGGTAATCGGTGTCATTTGGACTTCGTTACCTTTCTCAATACTCATGATTTCATCAGGTCTTCAGGCGGTACCTGATGCTTTGATTGAGACCGCTCAAGATGCCGGCGCAGGATTCATGAGAATAGTTCTTACGATCATGATTCCACTTGCCTTTGTACCAATTGTCATCGCAACTACCTTTACGGCTATTGGAATCATGGGTTCGTTCACAATTCCGTATTTTCTGGGAGCAAACCAGCCAACCATGCTGGGTGTGGAGATTTCAAACTTTTTCGGCCCATATAACCGGCCACAACATTCAGTGGTTATGGCTTTTGTAATCTTTGCTGCAGCATCAGGCATTGGGTTCTTCTACATCTGGGCTAATATCCGAAGCGCTAAGCAGAGTGGGCGAATTTGATGAGTCGCACAAATACGAAGCTAAATCTGCAGGCAAATTCATGGGTAGTCAGAATTTTTCTATCACTCTTTATCGTCATTATGGCAATCTTCATATTGGGGCCGCTATTTTGGCTTGCCATCCGCGCATTTGTAACTGGGTGGACTTTTCCTAATCTGCTTCCTGATGGCCTAACTCTTCGTTGGTGGAAAGTGATTGCGGGCGATGATTCGCTTTTGCAAGCCATTAAGAATTCGTTGCTTATTAGTCCGATAGTTGTAGCAATTTCTGCAGCTATTTGCCTTCCAGCTGCATATTCATTCTCAAGATATGAATTTTTTGGTCGTAAGACTTTTATAATCGGGATCTTTGCTGCAAATGCATTTCCCAAAATTGGTTTATACGCTTCAATCGCGACGCTTTTTTATGCCATGAATTTGATGGGTACTGTGCTTGGAGTAATTATTATCCAAGTGCTCGGAACAGTCATTTTTATGACCTGGATTCCTGCGGCTGCATTTGGTGCGGTACCTCGAAATCTTGAAGATGCCGCACGCGATGCGGGAGCATCTAAGTTTCGAGTCTTTCGGGATATTACTCTTCGCCTAGCAATGCCAGGCATTTTAGTCGCACTCGTCATGTCTTTCCTGGCTGCCTTTGACGAGGCTCAAGGTACGTATCTAGTTGGTGTTCCGACTATTTATACGATGCCAACAAAAATGTACGCCTTAGTCCTTAACTATCCAGTTCAAATCTCAGCTGTTTTTTCTTTACTTCTAGCAATTCCCTCAGTAATCCTAATCTCGCTAGCTAGAAAGCAAATTATCGGCGGACAACTAGCAGAGGGTTTCCAAATAAAATGATCAAGCTGAAAGAGGTTAAATAATGGCAACATCGGCTGATAGCGTCGGGCTGGAACTAATCGGCCTTAACAAAATTTTGGGCGGTCGAACCATTATTGAAAATCTAGACCTTAGCGTTAAGAAGGGTGAGATGGTTTCACTGCTAGGTCCGTCTGGGTGTGGCAAAACAACTACCTTGAGAATGATCGCAGGTTTCTTAATTCCAGATGCTGGAAAAGTAATTCTGGCCGGTACGGATGTCACAACCTTAGGACCAGATAAGCGACCAAGTGCAATGGTCTTTCAGAATTACGCTCTGTGGCCACATATGAGCGTTTTCAAGAACGTCGCTTATCCGTTAAAAATTCGCAAACTTGCAAAGGATGAAATTGAGAGGCGAGTTCACGATGCATTAAGCCTAGTTAATCTGATGCACCATAAGGACTCCCGCCCAAGCCAAATATCAGGTGGTGAACAACAACGCGTCGCACTGGCAAGAGCGCTAGTTCAGGAGCCAGACATTCTTTTACTTGATGAGCCTTTAAGTAACCTTGATGCAAAATTGCGCGTCAAAGTTCGTGAAGATATTCGTGATCTTCAGCGCCGCCTCGGAATTACCACAGTCATAGTTACACACGATCAAGACGAGGCGCTCTCAATCTCTGATCGCATTGCAGTTATGAATGATGGTCGAATAGAACAATTTAGTACTCCACAAGCCTTGTATGACCAGCCGGCAACGGAATATGTAGCAAATTTCATCGGCAGTTTAAATCGCTTTGAGGGATCTTTTGAAGATGGCCGAGTGCAATCCGGTGACAACATTGTTGGAATTAGACCAGAAGACGTCTACTTCTCTTCACATCAACAACCTGGTAGCCATCCCGCAACAGTTGAATTGGTTGTTCCTCGTGGGCACTTCTTCGAGGTATACCTAAATAGTAATGACCACAAGATTCGCTCCTTTATGTCTTCCGAGATTCCACAAGTAGGTGCCACTGGATTCGTCAGAATCTCTAAGGCCTTAATTTACAAAGATGGCAAGCTAGTTAAGGTTGCTTAGGTTAACGTCGTGACAATTGCATGTGCCCATCGCGGAGATTCAAGTCGGTTGCGCGAGAATACTCTTGCAGCTATAAAATCTGCGATCAAAGCTCGCGCTCAGGTAGTCGAGATCGATGTAAGAATTACGAAAGATAAAGAAGTAGTTGTAATTCATGATTCGACTCTAGAACGTCTTTGGGGAATATCGGAATTAGTTGAAGATCGAGATTGGAATTTCATCTCGCAACTTGGCGAAGGTGATAATCGAATTCCGTTGTTGAGTGATGTTTTGCCACTCTTTGTCGGCACCGATTCAATCTTGATGGTAGATATGGAAGAGGCTGATCCAGCTAAACTTGCATACGAGGTTACTGCAGCCGGACCGCTAGATTCAAGCCAAATTTTCTGGTGTGGAAATATGCAGGGGATGGAGCAAATTCGTAAGCTTTCAAAAGAGGCAAGAATTTGGCTACCCTGGAACGAATTAGCACTACCTACCCAAGAGCAAGTCTCACGGCTGTCACCTGAGTTTATAAATCTTCACTACTCTTTCGTTAATCGCAAACGGGTTGAAGAGTTTCACCAAATGGGCTTGAAAGTTGCAGTGTGGACTGTCGATGATGAAGCAACTATGCGCTGGGCATACGCGATTGGTGTCGATTCAATCACAACAAACGAACTAGACCACTTGCAATCAATACTTTCGCAACCCAGTTCTGGCATCGAATCAGCAACTCCTATTTCAATAGATGAGATAGATATTGATAGGGCCTTAGTTATCGCGCGCGACTTGGGCAAATGGGCGATCCTGGTTGCCAGCTCAATGGACCCAGGAACTTTGAATATCAAGGTCGATCCCGCCGATATCGTTACGCAGGTAGATTTAATGATAGAAATTCATGTTCGCGAAGTGATTGCGGCAAATTTCCCTGACCACAATTTTGTTGGTGAAGAATTTGGTGGGCAATTCATCAGCGATAAACCGTCTTGGTATCTAGACCCAGTCGATGGAACAACTAACTTTGCAAATCGTCTACCTTGGAGTTCATTCTCCCTTGCCCTTGCCTTCAACCGAACGCCACTAGTTGCAGTAGTGATTGACCCTTGGCGAAATTCAATATTTGAAGCAGTCAAAGATCGTGGCGCAAAGCTAAATGGGCGTCAGCTGAAAGTAGAAGATCAAGGCAATGTCGAGAATCCATTGAGTAGTCGAATTGTCTCGACTGAATTAGCAGCACACAGACCTTGGCCAGGAATGCTCAAACTTCTTGAGTCACTTGCCGAAAACTATTGCACGATGCGAATTATGGGTTCTGGAACATTGACTTTAGTTGGAATTGCAGCACAGCGTGGGGTTGGTTCAATTATCGGCCAATACAGCCCCATTGATCATTTGGCTGCCGCACTTATAGTGCATGAAGCAGGGGGAGAAGTGTGGGATGAAACAGGTTCAGTAAATCTCTTCCCTGAATCTGGCGGAATTCTTGTCGCCACCAAGGCTGCGGCAGTACCCCTATATAAAATCTGGAGTGAAGCGATAGAACAGAAATAGCCATTAGTTATATTTATTAAGCACCCCCTACCTTCTTCGTTCGACGTGCACTACCCTGCGATTGTCCCTTTCGAGATCGGAGAAATATGGCAAAGCTAGTAGAAGTTACCGTAGCAAGACCACATCCAGGTAAATATGCCGAGTTCTTAGAACATTGTGCGAATTTCAAGAAATTGGCTCTGGCTGCGGGTGTCGAAGAAGTTTGGTTTAACACTGGCAATGTTGGAAGACACTTGGGTTGTGTAGTCGCTTACCAAGTTTTTGCAAGTGGCGAAAACAATGGAAAAATCAACGATACATTAAATGAAGATCCAGCATTTAATGCCGAAGTTCGTAAGATGTCTGAAATCTGTGACTGGCTTTCTCATGATTCTTACTATCAAACAACCATCTAATTAGATCCTTACTTGGATAGGGCTGGGGCGCCTCGCCTCAGCCCATTTTCTTGAATTAAAGGTTTCCTTATAATTCACTTATGGATTCTTGAAAACCTGTAATCAAAAGCGTAGGTTTCGATCAACCAAATTGGTGCTTCCCAGATAGGTAGAATGATGGATCTACGTGAAATAAATGAAAAGCGCTACGAGATAGCGGCAAACCAAGCATCAGCTGTAATGATTATGGGCTTATTTTCAAATGTAGCTATTTTCGCAATAACTGCATTT
>CAIJOE010000158.1 GCA_903822245.1 uncultured Actinomycetes bacterium | reverse complement strand
CATTCAATTCGGCGCAATGTTTTGGTTCTTGAGTCGAGGCGGAATTGACACCTATTTTCCAGACGATATACGAACCAGATATACCGACGTTTGGGGTCAAGATCACGTTTTGAATCGAATCCGTGAGAATTTACTTTTCTTAGAATCTCCAGAAACTATTGAAGAGCACGGTGGCTATGTTCCTGGTGGAATCTTACTTTGGGGACCCCCGGGTACTGGAAAGACATTGATGGCCGAATCAATGGCTGGTGAAACTGGAAAACCTTTTGTTTTCGTTGATCCCGGAGCGTTTAATAATATGTTTTTTGGAGTTGGAGTGTTGAAGGTTAAATCTCTCTTTCGAAAACTTCGCAAATTGGCATTGCGATACGGGGGAGTAGTCGTATTTTTCGATGAGGCCGATTCACTTGGTAACCGCGGCATCGCTACAACGTCAAATCGCAATGCGAATTCCACTTCATTATTGAATTCGACTTCTTGCCACGGCGGGGATTACCTTTCAGAAAATGCAAAATTTGTAATAAGTCGCGAAAGTTTTGTGGCAAACAGCGCCATGGGCTCTGGTGGCGGGGGAATGGGAACACTGCAGGCACTTCTTACCGAACTTTCTGGATTGAAGAAGCCGCGAGGATTTTTTAACCGTGTAGTTCGCAGAACTCTAGGAATGCGCCCAAAGAACCCACCTAAGTATCGGATCTTGGTGGTTATGGCCACAAATATGCCAGAGGCACTAGATGAGGCGTTGCTTCGCCCTGGTCGAATCGATCGTATGTATCGGGTTGGATATCCAAGTAAAGCCGGTCGAATTAGAACCTATGAGGGTTACCTTGCAAAAGTGTCTCATTCACTTTCAGCCGAAGAGGTTGATAAGTTGGCAACAATTACGCCATATGCAACGGGTGCGACTATAAAAGACACCATCAACGAAGCCTTGATTATGGCAATCCGAAATGGTCGTACTTCAATTACCTGGAGTGATGTGATTAAGGCCAAACAGCTAAAAGATCTAGGTCCAGCTGAAGACGTTGAATATATTGATCGCGAACGCCATGCGGTGGCTGTTCACGAATCTTGTCACGCAGTAATGGCATATCTAGTTAGGCAACATATGTCCATTGACTTAGCAACAATTGAAAAGGGTTCTGACTACCTTGGTATGGTCGCGAGCATCCCACCAGATGATCAATTCACCAGGTGGCGAACTGAATATGAGGCGGATATTTTGGTTTCATTGGCCTCACTTGCTGGCGAGCGAATGTTTTTTGACGGGGATAATTCCTCTGGTGTGTCTGGTGATCTAGAAAGTGCCACGACCATTGCTAGTTTTATGGAAGGTCATTGGGGCATGGGGCAAACTATTTCTTCCCACGCATCAAATCGACGTAATGAAGTTGGCTCACCTGGTGGCTCAAAGGGGAAAGATGATAACTCCAAGGATTTACGGATGGCACTTGGTGATCGAATAGAACACAATCTAAATAGCTTGTTATCTAGAGCTGAAATTGTCCTTCGTGATAATCGTTCCAAAGTTCTTTCGTTGGCTCATGCATTAGAAACTCATAAGACGATATCGGGTGATGACGTGGTTGCAGTGATGACTGCTTCAAAAGGCCCACTCGTAGATGGCAGACCATACGGTTCCAACGAGAATGTAGAGGCTATCGAGAGGTATCACCAAGCCGCGTTAGTTGCTCACAAGAGCCATTTGCGCCCCGAGGTTGCGATACCTAAATTTGACGGCCAATAGAAGGGCCTTCGGGTAGGCTAAACACATGGGTCCAGGTGGAATTGCAACGATTATCGCGGCATCAGCTCTGGCTGTAATTGCTCTAGCAATAGCTTATGCAATCGTAAGATTGGGGCGCTTGGTTGATGAGGCCAGCGCGACTCTAAAGTCTGTTTCAAGTGAAGTAAATCCATTACTTGAGGAAGTCACCACGACTGTTCAATTAGTTAATGGGCCACTGCATAGCTTAAATAAGATCACCAAATCAGCCGAAGAATTGACCACAAAGGTCACGGCATCAACTGAGAGTTTCTTAGACAATAATAAAATGGCTATGAAGGTTGCAGGCGCCTTAATTGGTGCGAGCAAGCTCAAGAAAAGCGCGGGCAAATCTAAGCGGCGCAAAGTAGAGGACGAGGAGTTCGAGTAAGAGCGTGAATTCTGCAGAAATTAGATCACGCTGGCTCAAATTTTTCGAATCTGGGAATAGTCAAGGTCTCACACATACAGTCGTGCCATCGGCATCTTTGATTGCTGATGATCCAAACCTTCTTTTAGTAAACGCTGGAATGGTCCCATTCAAACCATATTTTCTAGGTGAAGTTAAACCACCATATATTCGAGCAACTTCAGTTCAAAAATGTGTGCGAACACTAGACATCGATGAAGTTGGTAAGACGACAAGACACGCATCTTTCTTCCAGATGTGCGGAAACTTCTCTTTCGGTGACTACTTCAAAGAAGGCGCCATCAAACTGGCCTGGGAACTTTTAACTAAACCAATTGCAGATGGGGGCTATGGTTTTCCCGAATCTAAACTTTGGGTGACTGTTTTCCAAAACGATGACGAAGCAGCAGATATTTGGCATAAGGTCGTTGGGGTACCAAAGAATCGAATTCAGCGTCGTGGTATGGAGGATAATTTTTGGTCGATGGGTGTTCCTGGACCTTGTGGTCCATGTTCTGAGATTTATTATGATCGCGGTCCAGAGTATGGAAAAGAAGGTGGACCTGTTGCAGATGAGGATCGTTATCTAGAAATTTGGAACTTAGTTTTCATGCAAAACATACGAGGTGCTGGTAGTGGAAAAGATGATTATCCAATCCTTGGTGAGTTGCCAGCGAAAAATATTGACACCGGCTTAGGACTTGAGCGAACGGCTGCCCTTCTTCAAGGTGTTGAAAATATTTATGAGATCGATACAACTATGCAAATTCTAAATAAGGCCACAGAATTGACTGGCGTAAAGTATGGGTCAAGCGCGAAAAGTGATATTGCTTTACGAGTTATAGCCGATCATGCCAGAACATCTACGATGTTAATCGGAGACGGTGTCCTTCCAGGTAATGAAGGAAGAGGCTATGTTCTTCGAAGGATGATGCGCCGGACTATTCGTAACATGCGGATACTTGGGGCAAATGATTCAACCTCTAAAGAATTAGTTATGGCGGCGATCGGAGCAATGGGCCCGCAGTATCCAGAATTAGTAGAAGGCGCGGATCGCATTGTTTCTGTGTCAGTTAATGAAGAAGATTCTTTTCTTTCCACCCTTAAAAGTGGAACTCAAATTTTCGATGTTGCAGCTAATACGGTAAAGAAAACAAACTTAACTAAGCTAGCTGGTGACACTGTTTTCAAGTT
>CAIJOE010000157.1 GCA_903822245.1 uncultured Actinomycetes bacterium | reverse complement strand
GCGAGTTGGCCGTGAATTAGTGATCATCGAATCAAGCATTTGAGTTGCGACAATTACGGGCTTTGCCGCATCGCGAGCCAAGGTAATGCACCGCTTTTGCACAAGTGGAACTTCTTCGATTGGCATTTCAACACCGAGATCACCGCGGGCGACCATAATTCCATCAAAAGCCTTTACGATTTCCTCGAGATTATCCACTGCTTGAGGCTTTTCAATTTTGGCTATTACCGGGCGTCTAATTCCCTCTTCATCCATAATGCGATGAACATCGTCGATGTCCTTGGCACTACGAACAAATGAAAGTGCAATGAAATCAGCGCCAGCGCGAAGTCCCCAACGAAGATCATCCCGATCTTTATCAGAAAGGGCTGGAACGGAGACTGCTACCCCTGGCAGGTTAATTCCCTTGTTATTACTAACTGCTCCCGGTTCGATGCACTTAGTTACAACGTCATTACCTTTAACTTCAATTACCTCAACCGTAACTTTTCCATCATCAATTAGAATTCTGTCTCCAGCTTTGCAATCACCAGGCAGCCCTTTATAGGTAGTTCCAACGCGATCTTTTGTTCCCTGCACTTCATCGGTTGTAATTGTGAAAATATCACCACGGGCAAGATCATGTGGGCCGTTTTCAAATCGCGCTAAGCGAATCTTTGGGCCTTGTAGATCAACAAGAATTGCTACAGCTTTGCCAGCTTTGGCAGCAGAGGTGCGAACGGCGTCTAGTCGGGCTTGATGTTCTTCATATCCCCCGTGGGAGAGATTTAAACGGGCCATATTCATTCCGGCCGCAATAAGTTGATCTACCTTTTCAGGTGCCTCAACTGCTGGACCCATTGTGCAAACAATCTTCGCTCTACGCATGGAACAACCTTAATCTAATTGGAACTGAATTGAAACGTACTACGGGGTAACTCAGAGTTAAACAGTCTTAAACAGTCAGTGAACGATCTGTTGGCAAAATTGGCGCTGGGAGTTGAGTTTCATCCATCAGAAATTCATCTACAGCCGCAGCAGCGCTACGTCCTTCGGCTATCGCCCAAACAATGAGTGATTGGCCACGTCCAGCGTCTCCTGCAACAAAGATTCCTTCTTGTGAAGTGCAAAACTTTGAATCACGCTTAATATTTCCACGATCATCAAATTCAACTTCTAATTGCTTTAGAAACTCAGATTTCTCAGGACCAATAAAGCCCATGGCCAGAAATACAAAGTCTGCTGGAATAGTCTTTTCTGATCCAGGAACTTTTTCAAATTTCCCATCGACTAATTTTGTTTCAACAATTTTTAATGCTTTTACATTGCCATTCTCATCGCCAATGAATTCTTCGGTAGAAACCGCATACAAACGCTCCCCTGATTCTTCATGGGCGCTGCTCACACGATAAATCATTGGATAGGTTGGCCATGGCTGTGAACTTGGTCGTTCTTCAGTTGGTCTTGGCATAATCTCAAGTTGTGTGACACTGGCCGCACCTTGCCGAATCGAAGTTCCTAAACAGTCTGCGCCTGTGTCGCCACCACCAAGAATCACCACGTGCTTGCCCGCAGTATTGATTGGAGGTTCAGATTCGAGTTCTCCCAAACCTTGCTTATTTCCCCAAGGTAAGAATTCCATCGCTTGATAAATTCCCTTTAGTTCGCGTCCTGGAGCTTGAATGTCGCGCCAATTTGTAGAGCCAACGGCAAGAACTATTGCGTCATAGCGAGTTCGCAATTCGGTGCCGGTTACATCCACTCCAACATTTACGTTATTTCTAAAGCGAGTTCCCTCTTGCACCATTTGGTCAATACGACGATCAAGAATCGACTTCTCCATTTTAAATTCAGGAATCCCATAACGAAGCAATCCGCCAGGCTTAGGTGCGCGCTCATATACAGCGACAGTATGTCCTGCGCGTGTAAGTTGCTGCGCCGCAGCCAAACCAGCTGGACCAGATCCAATTACTGCAACGGTTTTGCCAGTTAGGCGCTCTGAAGGCATTGGTTTGACATTGCCATTTGCAAAGGCCTCTTCAATAGTACGAAGCTCAACTTGTTTAATGGTCACTGGATCTTCACTGATTCCCACGACACAGGCAGTTTCGCAAGGAGCGGGGCAAAGTCGGCCAGTAAATTCTGGAAAATTATTTGTAGCATGTAGCCGATCGATCGCTTCGCGTTTTTCCCCACGCCAAATCAAGTCGTTCCATTCTGGAATTAAGTTTCCTAGTGGACAGCCTTGATGGCAAAAAGGAATTCCGCAATCCATACAACGACTTGCCTGCTTCTGAAGGACTGCAAAGTCTTGCGGCTCATAAACTTCTTTCCAGTCCTTGATTCGAACATCAACTGGGCGACGTTTTGGATTCTCTCTGGGCGTAGTTAAAAAACCTTTTGGATCTGCCATTTAGATTGCCTCCATAATCGCTTTTTCAATTGGGAGTCCTTCACGCTTTGCTCGCTCCATTGCCGCAAGCACTCTTGCATAATCTCGTGGCATAACCATAGAAATCCTACTTTTTGCATTTTCCCAATCAGAAATTAGGTCCTTTGCAATTAGCGATCCAGTTTCCACATGGAAATTTGAGATTAAATTTTTAACGATTGGTTCTTGATCAGCTGGAAGAGTTAAGACATCAACCATCTCTGGATTGACAAGTCTTGCATCAAGGTCAACTACAAAAGCCCGGCCACCAGACATTCCGGCAGCGAAGTTACGACCAATTTGTCCGAGGATAATTGCAATTCCACCGGTCATGTATTCACAACCGTGATCACCGACGCCTTCGACTATTGCAGTCGCGCCAGAGTTTCGAACGCAAAAACGCTCGCCAACTAGCCCGCGAATCATAATCTCACCTGAAGTTGAGCCATAGCCGATGACATTTCCAGCTATTACGTTGGTACTAGATAGGAATGAAGCTTTCTCATCAGGTCGAACAATCACTCGACCACCTGAAAGCCCCTTGCCCACGTAGTCATTTGCATCTCCGTAAAGCCTGAGAGTTAATCCCTTTGGAACAAACGCACCAAATGAGTTCCCGGCTGTTCCGTGAAGTGTCACATCAATAGTGTTATCAGGCAGGCCGCCTCCCCCGAACTTTCGAGTAATTTCAGCGCCGAGCATTGTTCCAACCGTGCGGTTTACATTCTTCACGGGCAGGGAGATTCGAAGATCCTTCTTTGATTCAAGGGAATCTTTTGCAAGTTCGATCAATTTATTGTCTAGTGCATTTACAAGCCCATGGTCCTGAGTTGTCGTGTTCCTGCGAGGCGCGTCTGTATCAAATACTGGTGCACTAAGGATTGGTGCTAAATCTAAGCCACTTGCTTTCCAATGATCAATTGCCTTCTTAGTATCTAAGAATTCAACCTGGCCAATAGCTTCTTGTAAAGTCTTAAATCCAAGATCTGCCAAAATTTCACGCACTTCGTCAGCTATGTATTCAAAGAATGTCTCAACAAATTCTGGTTTCCCGGTAAATTTCTTTCGAAGTTCTGGATTTTGAGTCGCAACTCCAACTGGACAGGTGTCTAAATGACAGACTCGCATCATTACGCAACCAGATACAACGAGTGGCGCAGTCGCAAAACCAAATTCTTCTCCACCTAGCAATGCTGCAATAACAATGTCTCGACCGGTTTTCATTTGGCCATCTACCTGGACGACGATTCGATCACGCAGCCCATTTAGCATCAGAGTTTGCTGAGTCTCAGCTAAACCAAGTTCCCACGGTGCACCTGCATGCTTTAAGGAAGTTAATGGTGAAGCGCCAGTTCCTCCATCATGGCCAGAAATCAAAACGACATCAGCGTGCGCCTTACTGACACCTGCGGCGACAGTACCGACTCCAACTTCTGCAACCAATTTCACGTGAATGCGTGCTTGATTATTGGCATTTTTTAGATCGTGAATTAGTTGAGCTAAATCCTCGATTGAATAAATATCGTGGTGTGGTGGTGGTGAGATGAGTCCAACGCCAGGAGTTGAGTAGCGAACTTTTGCGATCCATGGGTAAACCTTGTTACCAGGAAGCTGTCCCCCTTCGCCAGGCTTTGCGCCTTGCGCCATCTTGATTTGAATATCATCAGCGTTAACTAGGTATTCACTTGTAACACCAAAGCGACCGGATGCCACTTGCTTGATAGAAGAGCGTTTGGAATCACCATTTGCTTCCGGAGTAAACCTTGCTGGATCTTCGCCGCCTTCACCAGTGTTTGATTTTCCACCAATTCGGTTCATTGCAATAGCCAAAGTTTCGTGCGCTTCAGAAGAAATTGAACCATAAGACATCGCACCCGTAGCAAATCGCTTGATTATCTCCGAGCGAGGTTCCACTTCATCAATTGATATAGGTGGTCGAACACCGGTTTTAAAATCAAAGAGTCCACGTAGGGTCATCAATCGCTTTGATTGGTCATCCACGCGATTTGTGTAGCGCTTGAAAATGTCATAGCGCTTGTTGCGAGTTGCGTGCTGCAAGGCAAAGACAGTCTCGGGATCAAATAGATGGGGTTCACCTTCGCGGCGCCATTGATATTCCCCTCCGATAGGTAGGCGCTTAGTTCCTGGAACTTCGCCTCCTGGTGGATATGCGATGTGGTGGCGCTTAATTGTCTCTTCAGCAATTGCATCGATACTTATTCCACCCAGCTTTGAAGTAACACCAGTGAAATATTCGTCTACGACCTCTTGAGAAAGTCCAATTGCTTCAAACACTTGTGCTCCGGTATAAGAAGCAATTGTCGAAATTCCCATCTTGGACATAACTTTTAAGACACCTTTACCAAGTGACTTAATTAAGTTTGCAACGGCCTTTTCCGGTGTAATTCCAGTTATGACGCCTTGGCGAACCAAATCTTCGGCAGACTCCATTGCCAAATAGGGGTTGACTGCTCCGGCACCAAATCCCACCAGTAGAGCTATGTGGTGAACTTCGCGAACTTCACCAGTTTCAACAACTAAGCCAACCTTTGTACGCGTTTTCTCCCTAATAAGGTGGTGATGGATAGCCGCGGTTAGCAATAACGAAGGAATTGGCGCGTCTTCAGAATCGCCATCACGATCAGAAAGAACTATTACGTGGGCACCATTTTTAATTGCATGTGATACCTCGGATCGAATCTCTTCGATACGGTTTGCTAACGCTTCTCCCCCACCAGACACCGGGAAAAGGCCACGAATGACAGCTGCTTCAAAGTCTGGGCGGTTGCCATCGGCATTTGCGTGAATGATCTTTGCCAGTTCATCGTTATCAATAACTGGGAAGTTAAGTGAAATTTGCTTTACTGATTCTGGCCCTGGGTCCAAAAGATTATGTTCTGGTCCAATTGTGCTGCCAAGACTTGTAACTAATTCTTCGCGAATAGCATCCAGTGGTGGGTTGGTGACCTGGGCAAATAACTGGGAGAAATAATCAAACAAAAGACGAGGCTTTGCTGAAAGGGCGGCAATTGGTGAATCAGTTCCCATTGAGCCAAGTGCTTCAGCACCATTCTTGGCCATCGGGGTAACAATGATTCTGAGTTCTTCCTCGGTATACCCAAACGCCCGTTGGCGTCTAACAACAGAGCTATGCGGATAAACAATATGTTCCCGTGCTGGAAGATCTTCTAAATCAACTAAACCATCCTCGAGCCATTTTCTATATGGCGCAGCACCGGCCAGCTCATCTTTAATTTCGCCGTCCTCAATAATACGACCCTGCTCAATATCAACTAAAAACATTCGACCAGGTTGCAATCGACCCTTGCTTGCAATATTTTCAGGTTCAACGTCTAGAACACCGAATTCACTTGCTAATACGACTAAACCATCCTTGGTCACCCAATAACGTGATGGTCGAAGACCATTTCGATCTAGAACTGCTCCGATTTGGTTTCCGTCGGTGAAAGTTATGCAGGCCGGGCCATCCCATGGTTCCATGATTGAGGCATGAAACTCATAAAAATCTTTTCGGTTTTGTGGCATTGTCGCATGGTTTTCCCAAGCCTCTGGAATCATCATTAAAACTGCGTGAGGAAGTGAACGACCACCCAAGTAAAGAAGCTCTAGGACTTGATCAAATGACGCAGAATCACTTCCATCATTATCAACGATTGGGAAAAGTCTAGAAAGCTCACCTGGAATTAAGTCACTAGAAAGTAGAGACTCTCGGGCACGCATCCAGTTTCGATTACCACGAACAGTATTAATTTCACCATTATGTGCAATATATCGATAAGGGTGGGCTAATGGCCATGAAGGGAAAGTGTTGGTTGAGAACCTTGAATGGACTAGAGCCAATGGTGATTTCGTTCTTACATCAGAGAGATCTGGAAAGAAATCTTCCAACTGCAGCGTGGTAAGCATTCCTTTATAAACAATTGTGCGCGCCGATAGCGAAGGAATATATACCGGGTAGTTATGTTCAACACGTTTTCTAAAGCAGAATGCAAGACGGTCAAGCTCGATATCTGCTTCGCCCTTATTTCCCGAAACAAATAGCTGCTCGAACTTGGGCATAACTGACAAAGCTGTCTTACCAAGTGCTGAAGAATTTGTTGGCAGATCACGCCAGCCAAGAATTGTTAAGCCTTCTTCGGCTGCAATTTTTTCGACGGCTGCTTTATCTACAAAAGTCTTATCGATAAAAAATATACCTGTTGCATATTTTCCAGCCTCAGGGAGTTTGAAATCTAAAACTGCG
>CAIJOE010000156.1 GCA_903822245.1 uncultured Actinomycetes bacterium | reverse complement strand
TGGATTATCGGAAAGACGAAGGTCTCTACGAAACCAGAAGATAGCTCGCTTCATATGGGCGAGATTAGTGGCTAATTGAGATTAATTGTGGAGTGAGTGAACTGATTCATCCCAGCCATGTACTTCAGATGGCTTGCGAGGGCCATGTCCGATGTAGCGGGCGGATGGACGGATGATGCGGCCAGTCTGCTTTTGCTCCAAGATGTGTGCTGACCAACCTGCGGTGCGAGCAGCAGTGAACATTGAAGTAAATAGGTGGGCTGGAACTTCGGCATAATCAAGAACGATTGCTGCCCAGAACTCAACGTTTGTTTCAAGAACGCGATCTGGTTGGCGAGCCTTAAGTTCGGCAAGTGCTGCCTTCTCTAATGCAACTGCGACTTCATATCGAGGTGCACCAAGTTCTTTTGCAATTCGACGAAGAGTACGTGCGCGAGGATCTTCGGCGCGATAAACGCGGTGACCAAATCCCATCAAGCGTTCACCTTTATCAAGAATTCCCTTTACATATGCTTCAGCATTACCTGTCTTCTCAACATCTGAAATCATTCCAAGAACGCGAGATGGAGCGCCGCCATGGAGTGGGCCAGACATTGCACCGATCGCACCAGAAATAGATGCAGCAACATCTGCTCCAGTGGATGCAATCACACGAGAGGTGAAGGTCGAAGCATTCATTCCATGTTCTGCAGCTGAAACAAAATATGCGTCTACGGCTCGAACATGCTTTGGATCAGGCTCTCCGCGCCAGCGAATCATCATTCGCTCAACAACGGTGTGGGCTTTATCAACTTCTGATTGTGAAACAGCCGGGGCAGTACCACGCGCTGCTTGCGCGACATAAGAAAGGACCATGACTGAAACTCGAGCAAGTTGACTGCGAGCTTCTTCATCGGTGGTATCAAGTAGTGGCTTTAGTCCCCAAATAGGAGCAAGCATTGCAATAGCTGCTTGAACATCAACTCGAACATCACCGGAGTGAACTGGGATTGGGAAAGTTTCTGCTGGTGGTAAACCTGGGTTGAATTCATCATCAACCAACAGACCCCAAACGTTTCCAAAAGTAACTTTGCCTACGAGGTCATCAATATCAACCCCGCGGTAACGAAGTGAACTACCTTCTTTATCTGGCTCAGCAATTTTTGATTCAAATGCAATAACGCCTTCCAGGCCTGGCTTGAAACTATCTGGCACGGCAACTCCCTTTTCTAATGCTCTTATTCTGCTCGCAAAACCCCCACCTTCCAAACCAAGGTTTTGGGGTTGGATACGGAAGGCAAAGTGAAGTTAGATACACCTATGGCCTCAGAGAGTAAAAAGCCCGATCAAGAGTTGGTCACCAAAGACTCCATCCGAGCGATGCGTCGCTCCTATGGTGAGGCTGGCCTTTCAGAACAAAGCGCTGGAATGGATCCAATAAATCTATTCCATCACTGGCTGCATGAGGCTTCAGAGAACCTGATGATCGTCGAGGCAAATGCCATGGTGCTCTCTACCTCGATTGATAATCAACCAGTTTCAAGAACAGTTTTACTAAAAGATGTTCACCATTCTGGTTTCACATTTTTCACCAATTACCTATCTCGCAAAGCCAAGGCAATTTCGGATAATCCAAATGTTTCACTTCTCTTCCCTTGGTATGCGATGGAACGACAAGTTATTGTCACTGGAAAAGCCAAGAAAGTCTCAGAAGAAGAGAGTGCAGAATATTTTGCGACTCGTCCATGGGGATCACAGATCGGTGCATGGGCTAGCTCACAATCAGATGAACTTGAGTCTCGTGAAGTTTTAGAGGCGCGCTATCAGGAGTATGCAAAGAAGTATCCACAAGACCAGCTAGTGCCAAAGCCAGATCATTGGGGTGGGTATCTAGTAGAGCCGACCAGTATCGAATTCTGGCAGGGACGCTATTCCAGATTGCATGATCGCCTTCGCTTTGAAGGCAGCGCTAAAGATTGGCGTCGTACTCGCCTCAACCCTTAAAGTATCCCCATGAGCGAAATAACAATTCCAGAAAATCTTAAGCCAATCGATGGTCGCTTTGGTTGCGGTCCATCAAAAATTCGCCCAGAGGCACTTGCTGCTCTGGCAAATAGCGGAACAAAGATTCTAGGAACTTCACATCGCCAAAAGCCAGTCAAGAATGTAGTAAGCCGTGTTCGCACAGGGCTTAGCTCATTATTTAATTTGCCAGAAGGTTATGAAGTAATTATTGGCAATGGTGGCTCAACCGCATTTTGGGATATTGCAACATTTGGTTTGATTGAGAAGAAGTCCCAGCACCTAGTATTTGGTGAATTTTCTTCAAAGTTTGCAAGTGCAGCTAAAGAAGCACCATTCCTAGATGAACCAACTATTATCAAAGTTGAACCAGGCTCTCATCCAGTAGCAGTTGCGCAAGCAGGCGTTGATGTTTATGCCCTCACCCACAATGAAACAAGCACTGGTGTTTCAATGCCAATTATTCGTCCAGCCGGCACTGAAGGAGCCCTTGTTCTAGTAGATGCAACATCAGCTGCTGGTGGCCTAGATGTTGATATTTCCCAATGCGATGTTTACTACTTTGCACCACAAAAGTCTTTCGCATCAGATGGCGGACTATGGATTGCAATTATGAGTCCGGCTGCAATCACTCGCGTGGCAAAGATTAAGGAAAGCGGCCGTTGGGTTCCAGCATTCTTTGATTTAACTATTGCAATTGAAAATAGCCGACTAGATCAGACCTATAACACACCAGCTCTTGCAACATTGATTCTGCTTGCAGAACAAATTGAGTGGATGAATTCAAATGGTGGCTTAAAGTTTGCCGCGAATCGCTGTGCCGAATCATCTGGCCATCTCTACTCATGGGCCGAGAAGAATGACTACACCACTCCATTTGTCGTTGATCCAGCAGCCCGTTCAAAGGTAGTTGGAACAATCAATTTTGATGATTCAATCGACGCCCTGGAGATTGCAAAGGTTCTTAGAGCAAATGGCATCGTAGATACCGACCCCTATCGCAAGCTTGGTAAGAATCAATTACGTATTGGCATGTTCCCAGCAGTTGATCCTTCAGATGTTAAGAAACTTACTGATTGCATCGATTTTATCGTTGCGGAAATGAAGAAGTAATTGAATTACAAAGTTCGACGCTGGGTAACAATTGGAGTTTTAGTTGGCGTTACGCTTTTGGTCTTGGTCAAACGCGGCTAATTTCTTTCGCGCCAATACAAAGGTAATTCCCGCGCCAAAACTTACTACCGCGCCACAAATGGCTATTGCTTGTCTCACACCAATTGCATCAGAAACCACTCCAATAAGTGGTGAGCCAATTGGTGATCCCCCTAGAAATACCAAAAGATAGATTCCCATAACCCGACCTCGCAGGGCACTTGGCGTAGTAATTGACACATAAGAGTTTGCTTGGATCATTGTTCCAACAGCTATCACGCCACATATTGGTAAAAATAAAGCGTAGGCCAAGAAGGTGGGCATCGTTGAGATTGCAATCAAGGTTAAGCCAAAGAGTGCGGAAGTAAACATTATGAACTTTGGGCGTCGTCGTTGTTCACTTTGCGCTGAGAGAATTCCAGCAGCAAGAGTTCCTACTGCAATTGCACTTCCCAAGCCACCAAATGCACCAGCATCCTTATCAAATACTTTCGTTGCCATTAATGCATTAAAGATCTGAAAATTCAGACCAAAGGTGGCAGTAATAAAAACTGTAAAAAGCAGCGCGGTTATATCGGGCCTAGACCTGACATAGGTAATTGCCTCTGAGATTCGTGGTTTTTCCTGCGAAGGCGCATTTCTCTGTAGTTCATGATCTCGAATAAAAGTCAGAGTTATGGTGATGATGGCAAAGCTAAGGGCATTTAAGATAAATGAAGGGCCGGTGCCAAAGGCCTTTATAAGTAACCCAGAGACTGCTGGGCCAACTAACCTAGCGGCATTAAAGTTTGCCGAATTTAAACTGATGGCATTTCGAGTATCTTCTTTCCCAACGATTTCTGGCGTGAAGCTTTGACCAACTGGCGAATCAATTGCGCTAAAGAGACCAAGCACAAAGGCCAAGATAAAGACTTCATTAATCGTTACTCGATTAGAAATAATTAGATAACCCATAATTAGCGCAGTGATGGCTCCGCCGCCATTAGTAATCATTAAGAGTTTACGTTTACTAAACCGATCGGCCAAGATGCCACCATAAAGACTTACGAAAAGTGTTGGCAGAAATTGCAAACCAGTAACTATTCCAAGTTCAGCGCCGCCTTTGTGAAGGTCAGTTACTACTAACCAATCTTGTGCCACTCGTTGAGCCCAAGTTCCTACGTTAGAAATAAATACTGCAGGATAGAAGATTCGGTAGTTGCGATGGCGAAATGATCGAAGTGAACTCGATTTATTGGCCATATGAGCACTCTAACCCGTGATGCCTAAAGATTCATGAGTATTATTAGAAGGTGCGCAAAACTGTAGGAACAATAATCGCAGGAATAGTTCTTTGGGCTATCGCACTTGTCTTCTTGATTGCCACAAATTCCAACGCAAATTCAATCTGGATTTGCTTTGTTGGTATTGCCCTAGGCCTAGTTGGATTGCGTTATTCAATTCGTCGCGGCCGACGTGAAGGTTGGAAGTAATTTAACCTTCGATCAACCTTCGATTTGTCCAGCAATACCGCGCAATACCTTGGCAAGACGATCAGCATCAGGACCTGATGGATGGCGGCCATGGCGCAAACCATTTCCAACCTTGTCCAAAATCTTGATTGTGTCTTCGATCATTGTTGCAAGATCATCATGGTTAATTCGATTGTTTGCAACAACAGAAGCTGGCTCATCAATGATTCGAACAGTTAGAGCTTGTGGGCCCTTCTTACCTTCGACAACGCCGAACTCAAGTTTGGTTCCTGGCTTAACAGTTGCAACACCTGATGGCAGGGCTGAAGATGCAAGGTAAACATCTGCGCCTTCTTCGGATTCAATAAATCCAAAGCCTTTTTCTAGGCTGTACCACTTCACGCGACCAATAGGCATTGGGGAACTCCTTCTTTCTGTTTACTGCAAGAGGGTTAGTTTAACTTATTTGGGTAGTTGGCTGGTGCGGGGTTTTACGCTTAATCAGCCGTTACAAGCGCCTCGGAATGCGCGCCGCAACCATGATCTACCGATACCACTCGGGCATCATCTGGTGACAAGATATTTGCGCAAACACCGAAAGCTGATCGAAGTGATCCGGCAATCGGTAAGAAGAAACCACAAGATTGACATGGCTTTGGTGCACTTTGGGCAATAGGTGTGTTTGGTCCGCGATCTCCGTTATACCAACGAGATGCTGCTAAGTCGCGACCAACAATTGAAAGAACTCGCGCGCGGCCAAGACCTAATTCAAGTAACTGCGCCGCATCTAACTCTTCATCATTTGGTAAAACATTAAAACCTGGAACTAGGCGCTCATCATCGGCAGATGTAGGAACAATATCGCCAGGTCCAACATCGCCTGGAAGTAGACGATCCTTATAGGCAACCCACTCTGGTGCAATTAGCGAATCAACACCTGGAAGTAATACGACATCGCAAACAGTTGCTGGTGAATTCTCATCTAGCTTGGTGATTGTCACACCCCAACGCCAGCCGCCATAACCTGGAAGAGATGACTCAAATAGATATGTTGCTAAGCGCTCTTCTTCATCACTATCTATTGAGACAAGTGAGCCAACAAAGCTTTCATTCGCGGCATCTTCAATAGCAGCAGTGCGCGCAATGGCTTCTGCTTGGAACTTATCGTTAATGCTCATTGGATGATTCTAAAGTAAAAAGCCCCCGAAAAGAATTCGAGGGCTCTTTTACGCTTACTTACAAGTTATTAGAAGTCCATATCCCCGCCGCCTTGTGGCATTGGTGCTGCCTTAGGCTCTGGCTTATCGGTAATAACTGCTTCAGTAGTTAGGAATAGCGCTGCAATAGATGCCGCATTTTGCAATGCAGAGCGAGTTACCTTTGCTGGATCGATAATTCCTGACTTAATCATGTCTACATATTCACCGGTCGCAGCATTTAAGCCAAAACCAACTTCTTTGTTGCGAACAGCTTCAACGATTACCCCGCCTTCAAGGCCAGCATTAATTGCAATTTGCTTAAGTGGCGCTTCGATTGCCACTTCAACAATTCTTGCTCCTACTGCTTCTTCGCCAGTTAGCTTTAGCTTTGCAAATGCAAGCTTTGAAGCTTGGAGAAGTGCAACCCCGCCGCCGGCAACGATTCCTTCTTCAACTGCTGCTTTAGCATTTCGCACAGCATCTTCAATGCGGTGCTTGCGCTCTTTAAGTTCAACTTCAGTAGCTGCGCCCGCTTTGATAACGGCAACGCCGCCAGCAAGCTTTGCTAGGCGCTCTTGAAGCTTTTCACGATCGTAATCTGAATCTGACTTCTCGATCTCGGCGCGAATTTGATTAACGCGGCCCTTGATCTGCTCAGCATCGCCAGCACCTTCAACAATTGTGGTCTCTTCCTTGCCGACAACCACCTTGCGAGCGCGACCTAGTAGATCCATTGTGGTGGCATCTAGCTTTAGACCAACTTCTTCAGAGATAACAGTTCCGCCGGTAAGGATCGCGATGTCTTGCAACATGGCCTTGCGACGATCACCAAAGCCTGGCGCCTTAACAGCAACTGACTTAAAGGTTCCACGGATCTTGTTAACAACCAAGGTAGCCAGCGCTTCAGCTTCAACATCTTCAGCCAAAATAAGAAGCGGCTTACCTGATTGCATTACCTTCTCAAGGATTGGTAGTAGGTCTTTAATATTTGTGATCTTTGAGTTTGAGATCAAAACATAAGCATCTTCTAGTACTGCTTCCATGCGATCTTGATCGGTAGTGAAGTATGGCGAGATATATCCCTTATCAAAGCGCATACCCTCGGTGAGCTCTAGCTCAAGTCCGAATGTATTTGACTCTTCAACGGTAATAACGCCTTCTTTGCCAACCTTATCCATTGCTTCAGCGATCATGTCACCGATAGTGGTATCTGCCGCAGAGATAGATGCAGTAGCTGCAATCTGCTCTTTGGTCTCAACTGGCTTTGCCATCTTTAATAGTTCATCTGAGATAGCTTCAACAGCCTTCTCAATACCGCGCTGTAGCGCCATTGGGTTTGATCCAGCGGCCACATTGCGAAGTCCTTCGCGAACAAGTGCTTGAGCTAGAACGGTTGCAGTTGTGGTTCCATCGCCAGCGACATCATCTGTCTTCTTAGCAACTTCCTTTACTAACTCTGCGCCAATCTTTTCCCATGGATCATCTAATTCAATTTCCTTTGCAATTGAGACGCCATCATTTGTGATGGTTGGTGCGCCCCACTTCTTTTCTAGAACAACATTGCGACCACGGGGTCCAAGAGTTACCTTCACAGCATCTGCAAGTGCGTTCATTCCACGCTCAAGACCGCGACGGGCTTCTTCATTAAAGGCAATCATCTTTGCCATAACAGTGTTACTCCCTCTTACTTGTTTTATTCAGGTCCACTCGATTAAAGCTTGGCCGGTTTATCACTCTAGGCCTTCGAGTGCTAACGCTAAATCTAGGCCCTGCCACGGGCCCTCGCAAATTGAATATCGCCCCTTTGGGCTGGACCCAAGTAGATCTAGTTAGAAGGCGCTGGGCTAGGTGCGCCCCCGCTTGGTCGCTGGCCCCCGCCACCAAAGCCCCCGGGCAAGCACTTGGCAAAGGCAGCTGCAATCTTTGGATCGGTGCGATCAGGCCTAGCCCCAGGAGTCAAAGTAACTCCCTCTTTAGCCAAACATGCAGTGATTTCTGGATTATTAAAGCCGCCACCCCGACCAGCACCGCCGGCACTACCAACTGTTGGACGTGCCGAGCCAGCACTACCAGTTGGTGATTTAACGCCGGACTTTGTAGTTGTTGATTTGGAATTTGAGTTGGCTTTATTTGTTGTTGAAGAAGATGCTGGATTAGGTACTTGTCCCACAGTCCCACCACTGGGCGCGCCAGCTGGTGCGCCAAAGCCAGTTGTGTTTGTGACTCTAGTTGTGTCACCACTTTTTAGCGATGAAGATTGCGTTGGATCATCTAATTTAATTGTTACTTCACTTCCAGAAACTTTCGTAACTGTTCCAGTAACGCGTGGTCCGCCACCACCAAAGCCGCCAGGTATGCCACCGCCTTGGCTAGTAGCTGTTCCAGAATTTCGCGCTCTTGCCGAACCGCCGCCAGCTCCACCGGCAAATCCAGTTGCAAATCCAGTTCGATTTAGTGAAAGCCCAGTTGCACTTGTCGCAGTTGCACTGTGGTGGCCATACCAAGCCCCGGCAGATAACAAAGCAACTACTACAAATGCACCAGCTAAGAGGCGGGTGTATTTATTAGTCCACTCATACTTGCCTTTAGCAAGTTCTTCTTTCAAATGATCATCAACAGGCGGGGCAAATAAATCAAAACTTGGAAGATCGGTGTTGTTCATATCTTTACTCATGTCTTAGTGCCTCGATTGGTCGTAGTGATGCGGCGCGTGATGCTGGATAACCACCGAAGAAGACACCGATCAAGATGCTTACTCCGAAAGCTAGAAAGACTGACATAGGAACAATTACTGGCTTAACGCCAAGAGTTGTGAAATTTGATCCAATAAATCCACCTAATACCCCCATGAGACCACCAACTAACGAAAGTATCGTTGCTTCGATTAGGAACTGGGCCAAGATGATTCGCTTTGGTGCTCCAATTGCTTTGCGAATACCAATCTCTCTGGTTCGCTCAACAACTGTTACTAACATAATATTTGTAATTCCGATGCCGCCAACCAATAGTGAGATGGCTGCTACTGCGCCAAGTAGGACTGTGAAAACTTTGCTATTTGAGGCTGAAGTAGTTAATAGTGAGGCCTGATTAAAGGTTTGGTAATCCCGGCTATTAACATTTTTAACTCCGTGTCTAGCATCCAAAATTGTTTGAATCTCCGTCTGGGCGGCGTCGGTTACCTTTGATGACTTTGCTTCAACAATTATTGAAGACAGGCCAACATAACCAGTGATTGAATTTTGGATCGCCGTTATTGGCGCAATAAATAAGCTATCACCGTCTTGGAAGCCAGAAGAGCCTTTGACTTCAGTGGTTCCAATAATTGTAAATGGGATTCCCCCGCATCTCACACTTTGTCCGATTGGATTATCAGTTCCAAATAATTCAGTGGCGGTGGTATTTCCGATCACTGCAACACGTCTGCCTTGAGTCACATCATCATCTGTGAAGTAGCTTCCCTTAACCACCTTAGTATTTGCCGCCTCAAAATAGGTTGGCCAAACTCCAGAGAAAGTAGAAGGGGCGGAAGTGGAGCTGCCATTTACACAAGTCGCATTGGAATTCATTATTGGGGAAACTTGTTTGATATCAGGGGCATCGGTGATATTTAAAAGAGCTTTGGTATCAGCAATGGTTAATTGCTTTGTTGCACTAGCCGAGTTTCGCTGCCGCGCGCTTTGCACCCCGCCACCGCCAAAACCGCGAGCACCTGACCTAATTTGAATTGAGTTTGTGCCAAGACGATCAAGTGATGATTGAACTTGTTTGGCTGAGCCATTTCCAACTGCAATTAGGATAATTACTGACATCACACCGATCATGATGCCTAGGGTGGTTAAGCCAGTTCGCATCCGGTTAATAGTTAGACCGCGTAGGGCAAAGCGAATAATCTCTAAGAGATTCATGAGGCCTTCTTTGCGTTTAGCTCATCGCTAATGATTTTGCCATCGCGCATCCGAATGATCCGCTTTGCTCGCTCAGCAACATCGTTTTCGTGAGTAATAACTACTACGGTGCGACCAGCGGCATTAATTTGATCAAAGAGATCTAAAAGATCATGGGTTGATTTTGAATCAAGCGCGCCAGTTGGTTCATCAGCTAAAAGAAGTGAAGGTCTAGTTGCCAGGGCTCTTGCCACGGCGACTCTTTGTTGCTGGCCGCCAGAAAGCTCAGTTGGTTCATGGCTCATACGATCGGCCAAACCAACTACTTCAAGGGCTTTGCTAGCGCGCATCTTGCGCTCGGCAGATTTAATTCCTTGATAGGCAAGTGGCAATTCAACATTTGCTAGCGCGGTAGTGCGCGGAATCAAATTGAAGGATTGAAAGATAAAGCCGATCTTTCTTCCTCTAACTACCGAAAGTTGGTCCTCATCCATCGAACTGATTTCAATTCCATCTAGAAAATATTCACCAGAAGTCAAATTATCTAGCGCACCCATGATGTTCATTAGCGTTGATTTTCCAGAACCAGATGGCCCCATTATTGCAACGTATTCGCCAGATTCAATCTGAAGTGAGACGCCGTCTAGTGCAAAAATGGCTGACTCACCAGCGCCATATTGTTTTATGGCGTTTCGAACATCTATGACGGTGTGGGTCATTTATTTATTAGCCGCCAAATCCACGGCCACCGCCGCCGCCAGGAACGGCAACTGCGCCGCCTAAGCCACCTGCGGTACTTGGAAAGCCATTGGAGCCTGTTGAAGCTGTTGCAGTTCGAAGAACAACTTTATCGCCCGGCTTCACGCCTGAAATAATTTGATCAGATGAATCACCCTTCAAGCCAACAACTACTGGCGTTGGGGTTGTGACTTCTTTTCCAGCTTTAGTAGTTATCACGTTAAGAATTGAAGTTGCCCCGCGAGTAGTAATTGCTTGAGCAGCAACTTGCAAAACATTAAATGCCGCTCCAGTGGTAACGGTGACAGTAGTTGTCATTCCAGGTTTAAGAGTTGGAATTTTATCGCTCACTGTGAAGAGGGCTTTATAAGTGGTAGCACCAGATGTTGTAGTTGGAAGTGGATCGATTGATAACACTTTTCCAACAGCGCTGATATTTGAAAGCGCCGAGAAAGTAAATGAAGCATCTTGGCCAACTATTAATTTAGCGGAGTCTGCCTCGGAGAAGCTGGCAGAGACCTCAAGTGAAGAGACATCGGTTAGGACAATAAATCCAGTAACTGCGCCGAGTGTTGAAGATGAAGCAGTCGGGGCATTTTGACCAACCCCAGCACTTATCGATGCAACTGTTCCAGAAACGGGCGCTCGAACAAATGTTGATTCATAGTTTTTCTGAGCAAGAGCAAGTGCGGACTGAGCTACTGAGAAGTCAACTGCAGTTGGATTTTCAACAGTTATTCCTTGTT
>CAIJOE010000155.1 GCA_903822245.1 uncultured Actinomycetes bacterium | reverse complement strand
GTCTGTGATACAGCTTCTGATGATGTAAGTCTCCTTGCCTTTACTTCAGGCTCAACCGGAATACCTAAAGCCACCATGCATTTCCATAGAGATATCTTGGCCATTGCCGATACCTTTTCTAAGAATGTCGTTAAGCCACATCAGGATGATGTCTTTGCGGGTAGTCCACCAATCGCCTTTACCTTTGGCCTTGGTGGTTTGGTAATTTTCCCATTTAGGGTTGGTGCAACAACTCTATTGCTAGAAACTGCATCACCTCCTGTACTTTTAGAGAAAATAGAAGAAAATAAAATAACCTGTTTATTCACTGCCCCGACTGCATACCGAGCAATGTTGCCATTATTGGCTGGTAAGGATATTTCTTCGCTCCGTCGATGCATCTCAGCAGGAGAACATCTTCCTCTTGCAACGTGGCGAGCGTGGTTTGAAGCTACCGGCAATAAATTAATTGATGGAATAGGTGCAACGGAATTACTACACATCTTTATATCCGCTAGCGACCATGAAATTATTCCTGGATTGACGGGAAGACCCGTTCCTGGATATCAAGCGAAGGTGGTTGACCTAAATTTCAATGAAGTTGAAGACGGTAAGCAAGGTTTTCTAGCGGTTAAGGGCCCGACTGGCTGCAGATATCTCAATGATGCAAGGCAAAGTGACTATGTCGTACATGGCTGGAATGTCACAGGGGATATCTATACCCGAACCACTGATGGTTATTTCAAATACGAATCACGGGCAGATGACATGATTATTTCAAGCGGGTATAACATCGCGGCACCAGAAGTTGAAAACGCGCTACTTATGCACGCTAGTGTTGCAGAGGTTGCAGTCGTGGGATTACCCGATGATGAGCGAGGAATGGTTGTAACTGCATATGTTGTGCTTCGACCAGAATTCATTGCCTCAGAGGTCATAGTTAAGGAATTACAGGATTTTGCAAAAATTCAGATTGCGCCATATAAATATCCACGCTCGATTCATTTTGTGGATTCGCTACCCAAAACAACAACAGGAAAACTGCAACGGTTTAGATTGAAGGACTAGAACCGGACCGTTTTTGGACTACTTCAGAATTTCTAGTATTTGAGTAGATGGTCTGACGTCACCGAACTGTTGAATAATTGACTCAAGGGTCGCTTGATGTTCATCATCAGATAACGCGGCACAACAATCTTCTACCATGATCACTTTAAAATCTAACATCATTCCATCACGAGCCGTGGATTCGCAACAAATATTTGTCTTGGTCCCCGCAATGAGAATTGTGTCGATACCCAGGTTCCTCAAAACTCTTTCTAGAGAGGAAGAGCCAGAAATGAGAGCGCTGTAACGATTTTTAATAACGGTGATGTCACTTTCTGAAACATTCAATTCCTTCCAGACCTTTTGCTTGTCAGGGCTTAGGCTGGCCATAGTTTTGATTTTAACTTCGTCCGCAACCACATTATTAAAAAACAATTCCCAATCGCTTTTTTCTCCTATTTGGGAATTGGCATGTAAAACCCAAATCACTTGAACGCCTATTATCCGGAGCTCCTGAGTCAAATTATTGATCGGTTCTATGATGAGCCGAGATTGTGGTACCTCCGCAGGAGATCCCGGTTCGCAAAAAGTGTTCTGCATATCAATAACGACAAGAGCTGTCTTAGCCGAATCTAACTCCTCAAACCAATGATATTTTTTGCGTCGTGCCACGACTCTTTCCACAATATGCTGTCGAACACCTACGTTATGCATCCAATTTTCCCTTCATGGGTTTAAAACGTCGTCTAAGAACGGATCTTCGGGAAGTGCGGTTTCAGAATCCAAGAGGGCCGAACAGTTAGGACAAGAAAAATGTCTTAGTTCAACCTGGGGATGGGTAGAGGATGTGGAACCAGGGATGTTACATACCTTGGTGATAGTTAGAGCGGCTGATTGCTTCCAAGGCTTTCCTGCAGGTCCTATCTCTGCCAGGCATTTTGTGCAACAAGTAAAACCGTTGTTAATTGTCAGGGTACTTGATTGGCGAACCTTCATCGATTTTCCTTTACGTTGCTAACTCGATTATGTCTAAGTGAGTCACGCATCTCCTTTGTTTTTACATCGTCGATCAAACCTTGTGAGATTTCTACCCCGTATATTTCATGGGCTGCTTCAGGAGAAATCACATT